>NZ_JANOCG010000348.1:0-16333 GCF_031412075.1 Rhizobacter sp. | reverse complement strand
CGACAAGGTGAGCAGCGTGGCAGGCGCGCTGACGCTGCGCGGCAAGACCCAGCCCGTCACGCTGACGGCGACCAACTTCAACTGCTACCAGAACCCCATGCTCAAGCGCGAGGTGTGCGGCGGCGACTTCGAGACGACCATCAAGCGCAGCCTGTGGGACGTGAGCTACGGCCTGCCTGGCATTCCTGATGACACCAGGCTACTGATCCAGATCGAAGCAGTGAAGCAGTAAGCCTCGTCATTCCCGCGCGGGCGGGAATCCAGCATGCTGGCGTCGCCCGGGCGTCGATACGGCAGCATGGCGCCACGAGCCTGGTTTCCCGCCTGCGCGGGAATGACGGCGTGGCTAGGCTGGCACCAGCAACCTGCGCAACACCGCCCGCAGCTCTTCATCCCTGAAGGGCTTGGCGAGGTGGTCGTCCATGCCGGCGGCGAGGCTGTGCTCGCGGTCGCACTGCAAGGCATTCGCGGTCAGCGCCACCACCGGCGTGCGCGGCAGGCCTTGTTCGCCTTCGTGTTCGCGCATGCGGCGCACCGCCTCGAAACCGTCCATCACCGGCATCTGGCAATCGAGCAGCACCAGGTCGGGCGGCGCCGCGCGGAATGAAGCCAGCGCCTGCAGGCCGTCTTCGACCAGCTCGACCGTCAAGCCCATCTTCTTCAGCGCGGCCTCGGCCACCAGCGCGTTGACCGGGTTGTCTTCGGCCAGCAGCACATGGCCTTGCAGCGCGGGGCTGGCGACACCGGCACCCACCGCCGCCGGCACCGGGTCGGGTGCGGGCGCGAGGTCCACCGTCACCGTGAAACACGAGCCGCGGCCCTGCCGGCTGGTGCACACCAGGTCACCGCCCATGGCGCGGGCCAGCTCGCGCGCAATCGTGAGGCCGAGGCCGGTGCCGCCGAAGCGGCGGGCAAAGGAGCTGTCGGCCTGGTGGAAGGCGTCGAAGATGCGCGGCAACTCGTCGGCCGAGATGCCCACGCCGGTGTCGTGCACGGCGATGCGCGCGCGTGAGCCGCGGTGTTTGGCCACCACCGTCACGGCGCCGGCTTCGGTGAACTTGATTGCGTTGCCCACCAGGTTGTGCAGCACCTGGCGCAGGCGTGAGGGGTCGCCGCGCACAAAACACGGCCGCGGCATGTGCAGCCGCGCGGTGAGCGTGAGCCCGCTCTGAAACGCCGACGGCACCGACAGCGACACCACGTCGTCGATCAGGGCCGCGAGGTCGAACACCTGCGGTGACAACCGTGCCTGCCCGGCTTCGAGCTTGGAGAAATCGAGGATGTCGTTGATCAGCGTGAGCAGGTGTTCACCGGCGCGCTCGATCAGCGCGAGCTGCTCGCCGGGTTGTTCGGGCTTTTCGCTTTGCAGCATGCGCGTGAGCCCGAGGATGCCGTGCAGCGGCGTGCGCATCTCGTGGCTCATGGTGGCGAGGAACTGGCTCTTCACGCTGCTCTGGCGTTGTGCGAGGCGCAGCGCCTCGGCGCGCTCTTCGGCGATGCGGTCGGTGCTGAAGCGCAGGTTGAGCAACTCGTGGATGCGCGCTTCCGAGCGACGCGCCTCCAGCGTGATGAGCACCAGAAAGATCAACAGGCTCACACCGGCAAACAGGCCCTGGCGCTCGCCCGTCAGCATCTGATACAGCGCCACCGGCAATAGCATGGCCATGAGAAATGCCGCGCTGGCGCGCCAGCTGGGCTGCAGCACAAACATGCCCACTGACGCCACGCCCACCAGCGCGGTGAGCATCAAGGCCATTACCGGCACGTTGCTCGCCGGTACGAGCCAGGTGCCGAGCAGACCCCAGACAAAACCGTCCAGCGCCAAGGTCAGCACCATGTAGCGGGACCAGGTGCGCTGATTCCGGGTGTCGGCGCGAAAGAAGCTGCGGCTCAACAGCAAGCGCATCGCCGCGACCGCGCAACGCATGCCAAACCACGCCCACACAGCAAGAGGGTTCGCAAAAGGCAACAAACCCACGGCCACCAGCAGCGCGAACGGCACCCCCGTCAACGTGGCCGTGGGCGTGCGCTGGAACAGCATCGCCGTCTGCGCTTCGAGCACACGCCGGGACAAGCCAGCGCTCTGAGCGGACACGGGGGCGGGCGACAGTGGCAAAGCTCCCGACATGAACGCTCTCAGACCCAGCAAAACAGAACTGGCATTATCCAAGGCGCCCTGCGTCCGGCGCGCCCCAGTTGCAAGCCCTCTCATGCCATCGGTCACGCTCACCACACGTTTTTGCACCAATGTGCGCATTTGTGCGCGTGTGGGTGTGTGCCTGCTTGCATGGCATGCCTTGGCCGCGCAAGCCCAGAACGTGAGCTATGCCCTCGACACCAACCACACCCGGGTGCACTGGGAGGTGTTGCACTTTGGCACCTCGACCCACCGGGGTCGTTTTGATGACATCACCGGCAGCGTGCAGCTGAACGCCAGCACCGGCCTCGGCGAGGTGTCGATCGGCATCGCCACCGCGTCGGTGAACACCGGGGTGGCCCCCCTCGACAGCGTGTTGCGCGGCAGCTACCTCGCATCCCGCGAACACCCGCAGGCTTACTTCGTGGCCAGTGGCTGGCGTTGGAAAGTCGGTGCACCGCTGGAGGTGCGCGGCGAGCTCACTCTGCGCGGTGTGTCGCGGCCGCTGCAACTGCGTGCGCCTGGGCTCACCTGCTACACCCACCCGGTGCTGCAACGTGAGGTGTGCGGTGCTGATTTAGAAGCCGAATTTCAGCGCAGCGATTTCGGTGTCAGCGACGGCCTGCCTTTCATCGGCGACCGCGTGCGGCTGGTGATTCAGGTTGAAGCCATTCGCAGCGAACCGCGCTAGCGCGGGCCTCGCATGCAACGCTCAGGCGCGCGCAGCTGCCCCGACCCTGAAGCGGGCCACCGCCTGCGCCAGACGGCCAGCCTGGTCGCGCAGGCTTTCAGCCGCGGCCGAGCTTTGCTCCACCAGCGCCGCGTTCTGCTGCGTCATCTGATCGAGCTGGGCCACGGTGCCGTTCACCTGGCCAATGTCGGTGCTCTGGGCGTTGGAGGCGGCAGTGATCTCACCGATGATGTCGGTCACCCGCTTCACCGAGTCGACGATCTGGTTCATCGTGGTGCCGGCGTCTTGCACCAGGCGCGAGCCTGATTCGACACGGTCCACGCTCTCGCCGATCAAGCCCTTGATTTCTTTGGCGGCCTGCGCACTGCGCTGGGCGAGGCTGCGCACTTCGGCGGCCACCACGGCGAAACCACGGCCTTGCTCACCGGCACGTGCGGCTTCCACTGCAGCGTTCAGCGCGAGGATGTTGGTCTGGAAAGAGATGCCATCGATCACGCTGATGATGTCGGCGATCTTCTTCGAGCTGGCCGAGATCTGCTCCATCACGTTGACCACTTCACCCACCACCGAGCCGCCCTTGGCGGCCACACCGGAGGCCGAGCTGGCCAGCGCGTTGGCACCGTGCGCCGATTCAGCGGTCTGGCGCACCGAGCCGGTCAGTTGCTCCATGGAGCTGGCAGCTTGTTGCAGGTTGGAGGCGGTGCGTTCGGTGCGCTGGCTCAGGTCTATGTTGCCGCTGGCGATCTCGTCTGAGGCGGTGGCAATCGAGTCACTGGTGATGCGGATCTGCGAGACCATGTCGCGCAGGCCGTTGACCATTTCCACCAGCGCCGCTTGCAGCGAATCGGGGTGTGCGCCCGGCTGGGCCGCCACGTCGAGGTCACCCGAGGCAATACGGCGCACGGCCTGGCGCAGCTGGTCGGGCTCTTCGCCCAGGTCTTTCCAGACCGAGGTGACGATGACCCACGAGGCTCCCACCAGCGTCAGCAGCACGATCAAACCCGTGAGCACGGTGGCAATGAGGCTGTTGCGCACGCTTGCCGACGCGAAGAGGTACTGCGCATCGATGAGCTCACGCGCTTCCTGTTTGGCCTGACCCAGCACCTTGTCGAGTGCGGCCTGGGCGGCTTGCATCTTCTGCACCTCGGCCATGGCGTCGGGCTTCTTGTCGATCATGCCGCGCGCTGCGCCCGTGGCTGCAGCCTGGTAGGCGTCGAAGGCGCTGCGCAACTGGGCAGTCGCTTCGGATTTACCGGCCAGCCCCGCCATGGTTTCAAGCGCCGTGTGGCCGTTCTTGACCAGCACCGCCACGTCTTTCAGACGGTCCACATCGCCTTCGGCGGCAGCGGTCTGCACCGTCAGGCGCACGTTCTCGGTCACTCGGTCGACCTGCGTCACGGCGGCGAGGTAAGGATCGTCCACCCCGCGCAGCTTGTCCATACCAGAGGACAGCCGTGCACCGATGGCTGCATTGATGAGCACACCCACCACCAGCACGAACGCCGCGCTGACGGGGAGGCTCCAGATCTTGGTACGGAACTTCATGGCAACTTCCAGGCAAAACATGGGTGCCGCCGAACGCCGGCGGCACGCGGCCCGATCACGCGGGCATCAAAATAACCTCAGCCGATCATCGAGAAAACCCGTCATTCCCATCGATGGAAAAGAGGCTTTTCGGGCCGCTTCCCCCGTGGATGCGAAAACAGGCGCTCAGTCCAGGCTGAGCACGACCATGACGCTGGCGTCGACAGACGCCTTGTCGACATAACCCACCGTCTTGGGGTCGGCTGCCACGGCCTTCTTGACGGCGGCGGCATCGGCCACCTCCTTCGGAGGTGTGCCTTTGCCGGCGAACACGATGCGTGACCAGGTGGATTTCACTTGGGCCGGCTCGCGCTCGGTGGCTTTCTTGTAGAACTGGTCACGCGTGGCGTTGCCTTCGGGCAGGTCGACCAGCTTGAGCTCGGCCGATCGGCCAAGGTACAGGTTGGCCACCTGCTCCTTGCTGAGCGGCGCGGCACCTGGGGCCATCACGACGGCCACCTGGGCCTGCGCGGCGCCACAGCACAGAGCGGTGACGGCCAGAGACAGAAAAATGCGAGTCATCTTCATGGGAATTCCTTGGGAAGCGGTGGCGTCAGAACAGGAAGTCGACGCCAAGCGTCACCAGATCGACCTTGCCGCCGGGCTGATAGGCCGGCGAAGGGTTGACCAAACGGCCCTTCGAGCCTTCACCCATCTCCAGGTGGTCGTACTGCAGCTTGACAGCGGCGTTCTTCATGAAATCCCAGCGCACGCCCACCGAGGCGAGCTTCTGCGACGCGGCCACGCTCTGCTTGACGGCGTTGATGCCGGCATTCAGCCCCATGGCGCCGGCAGCCAGCCCACCCGGCAGGCCGGTGGTGGTGATGCCAGGCTCGGACTCGAGCTTGGGTCGGGTGTCGCCCACGGTCACGTAGGGAGTGAAAACACCGAGACGGCGCGCCACGCTGGCGTACCAGGAGTTCGAGGTGGAGAAATAGCCATTGCCTTCGAAGCGCGTGTACTCGCCGATGAACAGCCAGGCGCCGGTGTCGTGCGATGCCCCCAGCGAGTAGATCTTCAGGTCGATGTCTTTCAGGCTGTACTTGGCGTTCAGCTCGTGGGCTTGCGCGCCCGCCGCCTGGATGCCGGGCGACGGGATGGCCGAGGCGGCGTTGCCGAAACTCTGCAACCCATCGTTCAAGCCTTGAAGCGCGGGGACATCCAGGCTCAGCCGGGTTGCGATGAACCCCGCGCGCAGCGTGGTCGAACCGACTTCGAGCGAGTTGTTCAGGCCCCAGCTGGGCTTGGATTTGGCTTCACCGGTGGTCAGCTTGGTGGTGTTGGAGCCGTAGAAGGCCTGCACGGAATTGACCGCGTCGCCGAAGTGCGCCACGTAGGTCGCATCGACACCATCGTTGCTGGTGATCGGGGCGATGGCATAAACCTCTTGCGGCGGCCGCGCCCAGGTGTTGGCAAAGCCGACGTAACGTGTCTCCGACAGCAGGAAGGCCGGCAGCGCGATGCGGCCGATGCGGGCGCGGAAGGCCGGCGTGAACTCGTACTTCAGGTTGGCCCATTCGACTTGCGGCGTGTAGCTGTTGTCGTACTGGTACTGCGAGACCACTTGCACCACGCCCGACAGCTGGGGCGTGAACTTGGCCGTCAGCTGGGCACCCAGCTTGCTGTCCGGATCGAGGCTGGTGCTGCGCGTGCGGCCGGCGCCGTAGGGCTGGAAGATGGTGCCGGCGAAATCGGCTTCGCGTTCGTTGGAGTGCACCGCAGACACGGTGCCGAAACCGCTGAACGACCAGATGGAAGCATCGCCATCGGCAGCGTGGGCCACGCCGGTCAAGGCCAGCGACATGGCAGCCACGAGCGGCCGCACGGAAAAATGGGTCATGGTGATCCTCAAAGCGTCAGTAGATTCAGACACATTTGGTATCGACTCTTCCGCGCTCCGCTGAACCCTCTTTTCGTGCGCTATGCCGCACTGCACCAACTCTTGAAGCGCACACGCCACCCCGCCTAAGTAATTCCCACATGGCCGGCGTGACGCATTGCACGGCCACACCCGCAGTCCGCCGGTGCCGCCAAACCCTGGGAGAATTGCGTCCATGACTTCGCCCGATCTCCAAGCCACCGTGGCCCACATGGGCGCGGCCGCCCGCGCAGCCAGCTCCAAGATGGCGGCGGCCTCGACCGCCACCAAGAACAACGCGCTGACCGCGCTGGCCCGCCTGTTGCGCGCCTCAAGCGCGCCGCTGGCCGAGGCCAACCAGAAAGACATCGACGCCGCCCTCGCCGCCGGCCTGGCCGCGCCGCTGGTCGACCGCCTGCGCCTGACCGACAAGGTGATTGCCACCGTGGCCGAAGGCTGCGAGCAGATCGCCGCCATGCCCGACCCGGTGGGCGAGATCACCGGCGTGCGCCGCCGCCCGAGCGGCATCAGCGTGGGCCAGATGCGGGTGCCGCTGGGCGTGTTCGGCATGATCTACGAGAGCCGGCCCAACGTGACCATCGAGGCCGCGTCGCTGGCCATCAAGAGTGGCAACGCCTGCATCTTGCGGGGTGGCTCGGAGGCGATCCATTCCAACCTCGCGCTGTGGCAACTGGTGCGCTCGGCGCTCACCGAAGCCGGCCTGCCGGCCGACGCGGTGCAGTTGGTGCAGACCACCGACCGCGCCGCCGTGGGTTACCTGATCGCGTCGCCCGAAGCGGTGGACGTGATCATCCCGCGTGGCGGCAAAAGCCTGATCGAGCGTGTCAGCCGTGAGGCGAAGGTGCCGGTCATCAAGCACCTCGACGGCAACTGCCACATCTATGTGGATGCGGGCGTCGACCTCGAGATGGCGCTGCGTGTCACCGACAACGCCAAGACGCAGAAGGTCAGCCCCTGCAACGCGGCCGAGTCGCTGCTGGTGCATGAAGCGATTGCAGCGGCCTTCTTGCCGAAGATCGGCGCGCTGTTTGCCGCCAAGGGCGTGGAGATGCGGGTCGACGCTGCGAGCCAGGCGCTGCTCGAGGGGGTGCCCAGCGCGCAACTCACCCCCGCCACCGAACAAGACTGGAGCGAGGAGTACCTCGCCGCCATCATCAGCGTGAAGGTGGTGAAGAGCCTCGACGAGGCCATCGCCCACATCAACCGTTATGGCTCGCACCACACCGACGCCATCCTCACCGACCACCACGCCAACGCCATGCGCTTCCTGCGCGAGGTCGACTCGGCCAGCGTGATGGTCAACGCCAGCACCCGTTTTGCCGACGGCTTCGAGTACGGCCTGGGTGCCGAAATCGGCATCAGCACCGACAAGTTCCACGCCCGCGGGCCGGTGGGGCTGGAGGGGCTGACCTCGATGAAGTGGGTGGTGCTGGGCCAGGGAGAAATCAGGTCATGACCCCACGCCGCGCACTCGTGCTCTTCTCCGGAGGCCAGGACTCCACCGTCTGCCTCGCCTGGGCACTGGAGCGCTACCCCTACGTCGAGACCATCGGCTTCGACTACAACCAGCGCCACGACATCGAGCTCGAATGCCGGCTCACCGTGCGCTCGCAGATCTATGCGCAGTTTCCGCAATGGGGTGGGCGGCTGGGCGAAGACCACATGATCGACCTGTCGCTGCTGGGCCAGCTCTCGGACACCGCGCTCACCCAGGAGCGCGAGATCGAGATGACCTCGACCGGCCTGCCCAACACCTTCGTGCCGGGGCGCAACCTGCTGTTCTTCAACTTCGCCGCCGCCATCGCCTACCGGCGGGGCCTCAACGTGCTGGTGGGCGGCATGTGCGAGACCGACTACTCGGGCTACCCCGACTGCCGCGACAACACGCTGCGCTCGCTGCAGGTCTCGCTGAGCCTGGGCCTGGACACGCCCATGGCCATCGAAACCCCGCTGATGTGGCTCGACAAGGCCCAGACCTGGGAGCTCTCCGCCACGCTGGGCGGCGAAGCGTTCAATGACCTGATCGTCGAATACACCCACACCTGCTACCTGGGCGAGCGCAGCAAGCGCCAGGAGTGGGGCTATGGGTGCGGCCACTGCCCGGCCTGCGCGTTGCGCAGCCGGGGTTACAAGGCCTGGCGTTCGCGCAGCACCTCCGGGTCGCCCGGCTTCGAAGCCACCGACCGCATGGGTCTCTGATCCAGCCAGGGCGCCCAGGCGGCTTGGCCCGCGGGCGTGAGGGTCAATGCCCGCGAGCCTTTCACCCGCAGCAGCCAGCCCTTCGAAACGCCTTGTTCCAGCATCGCCACGGCCAGGCTGCCGGCCAGGTGGTCGCGTCGCTCCGACCAGTCGAGGCAGGGGTAAGCCACACGCCGCGCGGTGGTCGTTGACGGCCACTCGAGCCCCAGCGCTTTCAGATGCTGGACACCGGCTTCGGTGACCCCGAAGTGCCCCTCGTGCGGCGCCAGCGTGCCGCACGCCAGCAGGCCCTCGAACAGCTGCACTCCCAGCTCGCCGGCCAGGTGGCCGTAGCAAGTGCGTGCGGCTTTCAGGGGCTTGTAGGCGCCACGCTCCCACTTGTCGGCGCTGGCGCTGCGCTCGGCCCCCAGCCACAGGGCTTCCAGCCCATGGGCGAAGACCGCACCGGCCAGGCGGAACTAGCGGTGCCGGCCCTGGCTGCGGGTGACCACCATCTCGGCGTCGACCAGCTTGGCAATGTGCGTGCTTGCGGTCTGCGGTGTCACCCCTGCGGCTCGCGCCAGCTCGCCGGCCGCCATGAACTCGCCGCCCATCAGCGCCGCCAGCATGCGGGCACGGGTGGGGTCGCCGATCATCGCGGCGATCTTGGCAAATCTGGGCTCGGGAGAAGTCACAGCGCGGAGCGTAGAACAAGGTAGCTGCCGAGCGCCAACAAACCGCAGAAGAAGATCTTCTTGAACAATTCGGGCTGCACACGCAAGCGCACCCACTGGCCCAGCGCCATGCCGGCCAAGGCGGGCAGCAGCGCGAGCAGCGAGCCCATGGCGTTGCCCAGCTCGAAGGCCCCGCTGCTGCGCAGGCTCACGCCCAGCGCAAAGGTCGACACCAGGAACGAAATGCCGAGCGCGCGCACCAGGCCTTCTTTGTCGAGGCCCAGCGCATTCAGGTAGGGCACCGCCGGAATCACGAACACGCCGCTGGCCGCCGTCACCAGCCCGGTCGCCAGGCCCACCAGCGGCGACAGCCAGCGCTCATGCCGCGGGTTCACCTGCAGCTTCACTTTCATCAGGCCCAACAGGGCATAAGCCACCAACGCCACCCCGAGCGCGGTAATCACGCGGGTCGAGCCGTTGCCCTGGCCGGTGAGCCAGCCGGCGCCGGCGGCAATGCCCAGGCACACACCCGCCAGCATCGTCGCCAGACGCCGCAACAAGGCCCAACAACCCGGCCCCACGATCTGCCACACATTGGTCACCAGCGAGGGCACGATCAGCAGCGCTGCGGCCTGGGCCGGCGGCATCGCCACGCTCAGCAAGCCCATCGCGATGGTGGGCAAGCCCATGCCGATCACCCCTTTGACGAAGCCCGCGAGCGCGAACACGGCAGCGCCCAAGGCGAGCAGTGAAACCGAAGGTGACGATGGGTCGAATGGGTTCATAAGTCACATCATGCGAGCGATCGGCCGCCCGATGCTTCGGGCCGGGTCGAACCATCGGCCGCCTGTCGTATAGAGTGCGCACGGGTCAACCTGAGGGAGCTTTGATGGGCACTGTGCAAATCGTCTGCTGGATCGTCCTGGCCGTGCTGGTTTTCTGGGGGGTCGGTTCGTACAACCGCCTGGTGCGCCTGCGCAATGTGATCGGCAACTCGTTCGCACAGATCGACGTGCAGCTGAAGCGACGTTACGACCTGATCCCCAACCTGGTGGAAGTGGCGCGCAAATACGCCGCCCACGAACGCGAAACGCTCGAGGCCGTGACGGCCGCGCGCAACCAGGCCAAGGCGGCCGCCGACGTGGCGCGCAGCCGCCCGGCCACCGCCGGTGCCGTGACCAGCCTGGCCATGGCCGAGCAGGTGCTGGGTGGCGCCATGACCAAGCTGATGGCGCTGGTCGAGGCCTACCCCGAGCTGAAGGCCGACCAGAGCCTGCGCGAGCTGGCCGAAGAACTCACCAGCACCGAGAACAAGGTGGCCTTCTCGCGCCAGCTCTTCAACGACGCCACGCTCGACTACAACACCGCGGCGCAACAGTTCCCCACCAGCCTGATGGCCAACCTGTTCGGTTTCCGCGAGGCAGCGATGTTGCAGTCGACCGCCAGCGACACCGAACGGGCTGCGGTGCGCGTGCAGCTGTAAAGCAGCACGCCGTCCGCCCTGAGCCTGCCCTGCCGTTCTCCTTGAGCCTGCCCTCCCGTTCGCCCTGAGCCTGTCGAAGGGCCACCATGCGCTTTCGCGACCAGCAAGACGACGCACGCCGCGCCACCCAGCGGCTGCTGGCCTTGTTCGTCGTGATGCTGTTGGGGCTGATCTTCGCCGTCAACGGCTTGCTGTGGGCGGTGTGGAAAGCGTTGTGGTGGGTGTTGGGCTTCGAGTTCGACAGCCTGCCGCCGCTCTTCTTCGAGACCAACACCGCGGTGGTGTTGATGTTCGTGCTGGGCGGTGCCTGGGTCGAGCTCTCGCGTCTGCGCGAAGGCGGCGGCACCCACGTGGCCGAGTGGGCCGGTGGCCGCCTGTTGACCGACCCGCAAGACATGGCCGAGCGCCGGCTGCTCAACGTGGTCGACGAAATGTCGCTCGCCAGCGGCCTGCCGCGCCCGCAGGTATTCGTGCTGGAGCGCGAGGACGCCATCAACGCCTTTGCCGCCGGCTGGTCGCCCGAGAGCTCGGTGGTGGCCGTCACCCGCGGCGCGCTGCAGCGGCTCACGCGCGACGAGCTGCAAGGCCTGGTGGCGCACGAGTTCGGCCACATCCACCAGGGTGACCTGCGGCTCAACATGCAGCTGCTGGCGCTGGTGTGGGGCCTGTCGCTGGTGCACGGTTACGGCCACTCGCTGATCGAGGCCGACGACAACGGCCAGCGCTCTGGCCTCGGCCTGCTGATCGGGCCGGTGTTCATCGCCGCCGGGCTGCTGGGCTGGATCGCCGGCCAGCTGCTGCAAGCCGCGGTGTCGCGCCAGCGCGAGCTGCTGGCCGATGCCTGCGCGGTGCAGTTCACCCGCAGCCGCGACGGCCTGGGCGGGGTGCTGCGCAAGGTCTGGCACCAGATGACCCATCACGAAGACCGCCTCACCCGCGTGCCGGCCCGCCTGCTCGCCGCGATGCTGCTGCAGGCCCCGGCCGACTGGCTCAAGACCCACCCGCCGCTGCCGGAGCGCCTGCGCCGCCTGTATGGGCGCGGCATGGAGCCCCTGCCGGCGCCCCTGCTGGCAACGGGCAGCATGCCGGACGAACCCTACCGCCCCGCAGCGCCCGCTCTGACCGCGATGGCCGCCCCCATCGCCTATGCTGTTCCCATGGCCGAGCACCCTGCCCCGAACCCCGAGCCACGCGCCGTGACCGACAGCGACGAGCGCGAGGCCATCGACCGCTTGTCGCGCCTCAACGGCCCCGGCGAGCTGCGCGCCACCATCCTGGCCTTGTTGCTCACGCCCGGCAGCCAGCGCGAGCGCCGCGCCTGGCGTGATGAAACCAAGGGCCTGACCAGCGCCGACACACTGCGCGGCGAAGTCAAGAAACTCGGCCCCGCGGTGCGCCTGCCCTGGCTCGAAGCCTTGTTGAAGCGGGTCTCGCGGGCCCCGCTGACCGACCGCCAGCAGCTGATGGAGTCAGCCCGCCGCGTGATGGCCGCCGACGGCCAGGTGCGCCCGATCGACCGCCTGCACCTGCTGCTGATGCGCCAGCGCCTGGGTGAGGCGCAGGTGATGAAACCCTCGACCGACGCGCACAACGACATGGCCCTGCTGTCGCTGCACACGCTGCGCCAGATCGCGCGGCTCACCGCCTTCCTGGCGCGGCTGCTGCCCGAAGGCGAGGCCTGGTATGCGAGCGTGATGAAACCCTGGCTGAAAGACGAGGCCCTGCCGCCCTGCGAAGCCCCCGACGCCGACGGCCTGGTGCACGCGCTGCAAGAAGTGCAGGCCTTGCCGTGGATGCTCAAGCCGGTGCTGGTGCGCGCCTGGCTCGACGCAGCCCTGCTGCACAAGGAGGCTGGCGCGCTGGCGCCCGAGACGGCCGATGCATTGCGGCTGGCCGCCGCGCTGCTCGACTCACCCCTGCCGCCCGAGCTGGCGCGGCACTATGTGGAGCCTGCAGCGGCTTAGGTGCAGACCACCGACGCGGTGGCCACCAGCTCGTTGAACAGCGCCATCGACACCGCCCCCGACACCGCGTAAGGGTCGAGCGTGGCGGTCTCCGAATACTTCAACAGCAGCGACGCGTTCAGATGCGACAGGTTGACCTGCCCCATCGACCAGCCGGCAAACTTGCGCTCGCCGATCACTTCGTAGCTGAGCAGCATCACGTCGCGGTGGCGCGGGTCGTTGGCGATGCGGTTGTAGAGCTGGCTCACCGGCAGGCGCCCGCCTTCTAGCAGCTGCAGGAACAAGCCTTCCGAGTAACACAGCACACCGGTCACCCCGGTGGCCGGGTTGTTCTGGCGCGACTTCTTCAAGATGGAAGCCAACGCCTCCTGGTTGATGGAGTCGGTGGCGCGGCTGGCATACATCAGACGTACGAGCATGTTGAAACCCCTTCAATTCTTCTTGCTGAGCAAGGACAAAAACTCGCGGCGCAGGTTGGCGTCCTTCAGGAAGGCGCCGCGCATCACGCTGTTGGTCATCATCGAGTCGCTGTCTTTGACGCCGCGCCACTGCATGCAGAAGTGGTCGGCCTCCATCACGATGGCCAGGCCGTCGGGCTTGACGCGCGACTGCAGCTCGTTGGCGAGCATCGTCACCGCCTCTTCCTGGATCTGCGGGCGCGACATGATCCAGTCGCAGATGCGCGCGTATTTGCTGAGGCCGATGAGGTTGGAGTGTTCGTTGGGCAAGATGCCGATCCAGACCCGGCCCATGATCGGGCACAGGTGGTGCGAGAAGGCACTGCGCACGGTGACCGGGCCCACGATCATCAGCTCGTTGAGCCGCTCGACGTTGGGGAACTCGGTGACCGCCGGCATGGGCACGTAGCGCCCGCGGAACACCTCGGTCAGGAACATCTTGGCCACACGCTGGGCGGTCTCGTGGGTGTTGTGGTCGCTGTCGGTGTCGATCACCAGCGACTTGAGCACCTCTTTCATCTTGGCCGCCACCTCGTTGCGCAGCTCGTCGATCTCGCCTTCGCGCAGGTAGGCCGCGATGTTGTCGTTGGCGTGGTAACGGCGCTCGGCACCGACGAGCCGGTAGCGGATGCGGTCGGAGGCGCTGAGCTGGGCCAACTCTTCTTCGCTTCTGAAAATGGGTGACGCGGTGTCGCCGGGCATGGGCGCTCCTGACGGGGCTGGTGGAAGGCGTCGATTGTGCAGGTGATGCCTCACCCGCGTGCAAATGCGGCCTTGCTGGCGTGTCAGGCCATCAACAACACACGGTCACGCCCCGCCGTCTTGGCGCGGTAAAGCATCTGGTCGGCGCGGGCAATCGTCTCTTGCATGTCCTCGCCCTCGCGGTGGGCGGTGATGCCGCCCGAGAAGGTCACCCGCAGCTCGGGCCGGTCGCGCCAGGTGTCGGCGCCCCCAAGGTGCTGGCGCAGGCGCTCCACCACCCGCTCGGCATCGGCCAGTGGGGTGTCGGGCAGCAGCAGCAAAAATTCCTCGCCGCCCCAGCGGGTGAGCACGTCGGTGTCGCGCAACACCGGCTTGGCCTGCCGGGCCACCATTCGCAACACCTCGTCGCCCGCGGCATGGCCCAGGGGGTCGTTGACACGCTTGAAGTGGTCGAGGTCGATCAGGCACACGCTCAGCGACGCCCGTTCGCGCCGGGCGCGGCTGGCCTCCATGTCGAGCAGGTCTTGTGCATGACGGCGGTTGGGCAGGCCGGTGAGTTCGTCGCGGGTGGCGAGCAGGCGGATGCGCTCCAGCGCCTCGCGCAACTCGCCTTTCTGCGCGTGCAGGTTGTCGCGCAGGTGGCTGAGCTGGCCGGCCAGCGCCGCGATCGTTGGCAACACCACCGCGCTGAAGAGAAAGTGCAGCGCCTCGACACCGGGCGGAAAGATCTGCGGCGCGAACAGCACTCCCACACCCATGGCCACCGCCAGCGCCACCACCGAAAACCAGCCCAGGCGCCGGCAGTTGCGCGGCGTGAGAGTGAAGGCACCGAAGATCAACACCAGGGCCACGATCATCAGCAGCATGCCGCGCACTTGCGGGTTGATGACGTAGGCGCCCGCCAGCGCCACGGTGGCGAAGAGCATCTGCGGCACGGTCAGCGCGGGGTCGACAAACCGGCGGCTGAAGCCGCTGCGGATGGCCACGTAAAACCCCGTCACCGTGATGCACAGCACGCCCACGAACACCATCACGCCATGGAAAGGCACGAAGTCGCTCCAACTCGACAAGTGCAGCTGCGCCAACAGGCTGAAGGCGTACACCACCACACTCAGCAGGAATCGGCTGAGGTGACGGCGCTGACGCGGCTCGTCGCCCAGCACAAGCCGGCCCAGCGATTGGAGAAGGGGGTGGGGCATGGGGGTTTCGACTTCCATCATTTATCGACGTTTTTTCGCTTCTCGTTGAGCCGCCGACGGGCCCACGGCGGCAGCCCGGTACTTTTGCTCGAAAAATCCGCTGACACCCTGCTGACACCACGCTGTCAGCAGCCACCGCGCAGCATCACGTCTCCCAACAACCCTCAGGAGAGACGACATGGCCCAACACACCCAACACCACGCCGTGAACTGGTTCGAGATCCCGGTCAACAACATCGACCGCGCCCAGGCTTTTTACGAGCAGGTCTTTGCCTCCAAGCTGAACCGCCAGGACATGGGCGAGCAGACGCTCGCCGTGTTCCCGTACGACGACGACGCCGTCGGCGGCTGCCTGCTGGCAGGCTCGGGCATCGAGCCCTCGGCACAGGGCGCGCTCGTCTACCTCAACGCCAAACCCTCACTCGACGCCGTGCTGGCGCGGGTGGAAACCGCCGGCGGGCGCATCACCACGCCCAAGGTGCAGCTGCCGGGTGACATGGGCGTGTTCGCCCACTTCACCGACAGCGAAGGCAACCGCCTCGGCCTGCACGCCCTCGCGTAGCATGTTTGCCCAAGCCCCTGGGAGACCGCGATGAAACTTGCCTACACCATCGTCTACGTGAGTGACGTGGCGGCCTCGCTGGCGTTCTTCGAGCAGGCCTTCGGCCTCACGCGCCGCTTTCTGCACGAGAGCGGCGGCTACGGTGAGCTGGAGACTGGCGCCACCACGCTGGCCTTTGCCGACCACGCCACCGCACGCGGCAACCTCGGGCACGACTACGTGGCAGCCGACGCCTCGGCCCAGCCTCTGGGCATCGAGATCGGCCTCGTCACCCCGGACGTGGCTGCGGCCTGCCGCCAGGCGGTGCAGGCCGGCGCCACCCTGCTCGCACCACCCACCACCAAACCCTGGGGCCAGACCGTCGCCTACGTGCGCTGCCCCGATGGCACGCTGGTCGAGCTGTGCACCCAGGTCGCGGGCTGAAACACGCATGCGCCGCGCCGACCGCCTGTTCCAGATCGTCCAGCTGATCCGCGGCCGGCGGTTGTCGACCGCCCAGTTCCTGGCCCAGCGGCTGGAGGTGTCCGAACGCACCATCTACCGCGACGTGGCCGAGCTGATGGTGCAAGGTGTGCCCATCGACGGCGAGGCCGGTGTGGGCTACCGCATGCGTGCGGGATTTGACTTGCCACCCCTCATGTTCACCCACGAAGAAGCCCAGGCCCTGGTGGCCTCGGTGCGCATTGCCCAACCGAGGCTCGACGCGGCGCTCGCGGCGCAAGCCGAAAACGCGCTCTCCAAGATCCTCGCCGTGCTGCCGGTGGCCGCGCGGGCGGCGGCCGAGAGCCTGGCCGTGTATGCGCCGCCGATCGAGTTCGACCC
>NZ_JANOCG010000347.1:0-3311 GCF_031412075.1 Rhizobacter sp. | reverse complement strand
ATGCTCGTTGACCTGGTTGAAGGTGTTGGCCAGCAGGTCACGCGTCTCCAGGTCGATCTTGTGGATGGCGCCTTCGAGCGTGGTGATGGCTTCATTGAGGTCGGCGTTCTGCGCGTCGAGGAAGGTCTTGCGTTCGCGCGATGCGGTCAGCTCGTCGAGGGCTGCCAGGTTCACCGCGCCGAGCGCGTTGATCTCGCGGTTGATGCGGTCGATCTCGCCTTGCAGGCCGTAGAGCTTCACGTTGTTGTCGGCGATGTTCTGCGCCAGCGCTTCGAGGTTGACCTCGGCCGCGGTGAGCTGCTCCATGAACTGCGCGCCGCCGAGCTGGGCGGCCTGCTCTTCGAGCTGCAGCTTGGTGATGCGGTCGCGCAGTGGTTGCAGGCTTTGTTCGTGCTGCAGGCGCTGCTCGTCAGAGCGGCGCAGGCGCATGGTGAGGTCATCGTATTCGCTGCGTTTGGCGCCGAGCGCGGCTTCGCGGTCGAGCTTCAGCGCGAGCGCCGCTTCCAGGCCAACCTGCGCCGAGGCGTCGGTCAGGCGGGTCAGCTCTTCCTGCAGTTGCACTGTCGACTGCTCGTTGGCGGCCACCTGCTGCACCGAGGTCTCGATGCTGCGCTGCAGCTCGCTGCGGCGCGCGGCCAGGGCGCGCGATGAAAACTGCGCTTCTTGCGCCTGGCGCTCGAGCGAGCGCAGTTGCTCGCGCGCCTCGCTGAGCTTGCGTTCGGCGGTGATCACGGCTTCGTCGAGCTCGGCGTGGCGCTCTTGCGTTGTGGCGAGCTGCATGTCCAGCTCTTCGAACCGGGCCTCGCCGGTGGCGCTGCGCTCGTTCAGCTCTTCCAGTTGGCCATCGACTTCAGCGAGCTCGCCGTCGAGCTGGGCACGTCGGGTGCTGGTCTGCTCGGCCAGTTGCGACAGGCGCAGCAGCTCGACTTGCAGCTGGTGCGCACGCGTCTGCGTTTCACCGGCTTCGCGGCGAGCCGTGACGAGGCGCTGTGACGCATCGGTGTACGCCGCCTCGGCGCGGATGAGACCGCTGCGCGACTCTTCGGCAATCAGCGACTGGGCACGCAGCTGGCGCTCCAGGTTCTCGATCTCTTGCGCACGGGCCAGCATGCCGGCCTGCTCGGAATCGGGTGCGTAGAAGGCCACCGCAAACTGGCTGACGGCATGGCCCTCGCGGGTCATGATCACTTCGCCGTGCGTGAGCTTGCTGCGTGCCGCCAGGGCCTCGTCGATGTTGGCAGCGGTGTAGACACCTTCGAGCCAGTCGTTGAGCAGGGCCTTGAGGCCGGCATCACCCAGGCGCAGCAGGTCGCTCAGGCGCGGCAGGGTCTGGTGTGTGTTCGCAATCGCGGCCTGCGGCGGTGTGTAGAACGCGAGCTTGGCCGGTGGCGCATCGGTGGCAAAGGCGCGCACGGTTTCGATGCGGCCCACTTCGAGCGCGTTGATTCGCTCGCGCAGCGCCGATTCGAGTGCCGTTTCCCAGCCGGTTTCGATGTGGATCTTGGTCCACAGGCCTTGCAGGCCTTCGAGGCCGTGTTTGGCCAGCCAGGGTTTGAGCTTGCCTTCGGTCTGCACCTTTTCTTGCAGGGCGCGCAAGGCATCGAGGCGTGCGCTCAGGTCGGCCTGTTTGCCGCCATCGGCGTTGACTTGTTCTTGTTTGGCGCGGCGGTCTTCGTCGAGCGCGGGCACCTGCTCGTTCAGCTCATGCAAGCGGGCATCGGCCACACCTTGCGCTTCTTCAGCCACGCCGTATTGCGTCTTGAGCTCGGCCAGGCGGTCCATGTCGGGCGCGGCGAGTTGGCGGCGCTCGCCATCCAGACGTTCGCGGCGTGCGTTGAACTGACGCCGCTGGTCATCGATGTTTCGGCTCTCGGCCGCCAGCACCTGGATCTGCTGCTGCACGCTGGCCACCACGGTGCGCTGCTCGTTGCTGCGGTTCTGCGCGGCGCGCACCGCGTCTTCGACCGTCGGCAGGTTGCCGGCCTGCTCTTCGGCCTGCGCGGCCAACACTTCGCTTTGTTCGTCGGCGCCGGCGATCTGTTCGGCGATCTGCTCCAGCTCGTCTTGGGCTTCGGTCTGGCGCGACTGCCATTGTTCGCTCTGTGCCTTCAGCTCAACGAGGCGCTGCTCCACACGCTGGCGGCCTTCGACCACGTAGCGGATGCGTTCTTCCAGCCGGCTCACTTCAAGTGACGCTTCAGCCAGCGAACCCTGCGCCGTGTGCAACTCATCGCTGGCAGCGTAGTGAGCCTGGCGAATCGTTTCCAGCTCGGCTTCGCCGTGGCGCAGCTCGGCCATGCGCTCTTCAAAAGCGTTGGTGGCGGCCATCACCTCGTTCTTCACACGCTCCTGCTCACTGGCCGCGTCGCGGTGCTTGAGGAACCACAGCTGATGCAGCTTGAGCGAGCCCGACTCCTGCAAGCCGCGGTATTGGCTGGCCACCTCGGCCTGCTTTTCCAGCTTGTCGAGGTTGCTGTTGAGCTCGCGAAGAATGTCTTCGACGCGGGTCAGGTTTTCGCGGGTGTCCTTGAGCCGGTTTTCGGTCTCGCGGCGGCGCTCCTTGTACTTGGAGACACCGGCGGCCTCTTCGAGAAAGAGGCGCAGCTCTTCGGGCTTGCTCTCGATGATGCGGCTGATGGTGCCCTGGCCGATGATGGCGTAGGCGCGTGGGCCCAGGCCGGTGCCGAGGAACACGTCTTGCACGTCACGGCGGCGCACCGGCTGGTTGTTGATGAAGTAGCTGCTGGTGCCGTCACGCGTCAGCGTGCGCTTCACCGCGATCTCGGTGAACTGGTTCCACTGGCCACCGGCGCGCGCGTCTTCGTTGCTGAACACCAGCTCGACGCTCGCGCGGCTGGCGGCCTTGCGGTTGCCCGAGCCGCTGAAGATCACGTCTTGCATCGACTCGCCGCGCAGCTCGCTGGCTTTTGATTCGCCCAGCACCCAACGCACGGCGTCCATGATGTTGGATTTGCCGCAGCCGTTGGGGCCCACCACACCGACCAGTTGACCCGGCAGCTGGAAATTCGTGGGTTCGGCAAACGACTTGAAGCCCGAGAGCTTGATGGAATTCAAACGCATGGGGAGAGCGATCCAACGGTGTCGCCCGGCGCCTGCCGAACTTACCTAAGTACTTGATTTATTTGAGAAATCTCGTGTTTTGGCGAGTTTTCAGCGAGGCGCGATGATACCATCGCACCCCTCGCCAATTCCCCTCAAAACCCTCTCGAAACCTGATCGCCATGGCCAAGATGTCTGCCAAAGTCGCCCCGCCCCAGCCCGCACTCAAGCAGCGCGAAAAGCCGGCCAAG
>NZ_JANOCG010000346.1:0-15922 GCF_031412075.1 Rhizobacter sp. | reverse complement strand
GCAGATCAAGCTGGCCGCGGCCCGCCTCGACGCCCTGCCGGTGATCGGGCGCGACTTCCTGCGCGCCCAGGTGACGATCGAACAATCGCTCAAGCCACGCTTTCCTGATGTGGACGCCGACGAGCTGCGTGCCGCCTGGCTCGACATCCTGAAGCGCGCCAAGCTCAACCAGCACCACACCATCACCCGCGAGCAGCTCAGCGTGCGCGAGCACATGAGCATCGTGCTGCGCCGCCTGCAGGGCAAACGGTTTGCCATGTTCGAAGACCTGTTCGACACCAGCCGCGGCCCGCAGGTGCTGGTGGTGACCTTCATCGCCATGCTCGAACTGTCACGCGAGCACCTGCTGGAAGTGACCCAGGCCGAGGCCTTTGCCCCCATCTACGTGCGACTGGCCTACCAACCCGCTTGATGCGGTGCAGCACGCTTGCCAGCGCATCTGGTTAGACTGCGCGCCTTATCTACCGCAGAACCCACCCCATGCAAGAAACCGCCATCCGTGTCCAAGCCCGCCAACCCGCGCCTGTCACGGCGCCCGAGCGCTGGTCGGTGACCGACATCGAGGCCTTGTTCGCGCTGCCTTTCACCGAGCTGCTGTTCCAGGCGCAGACCGTGCACCGACAGCACTTCGACCCGACCGAAGTGCAGCTCTCCACCCTGCTGTCGATCAAGACGGGCGGCTGCCCCGAAGACTGCTCCTACTGCCCGCAGGCCGCGCGCTACGACACCGGCGTTGAAGCCAGCAAGCTGATGGAGCCCGAGGCCGTGCTCGACGCCGCCCGCCGTGCCCAGGCCGCAGGCGCCACCCGCTTTTGCATGGGCGCCGCCTGGCGCGGCCCGAAAGACCGCGATGTGGAGAAAGTGGCCGAGCTGATCAGTGCCGTCAAATCGCTGGGGTTGGAGACCTGCGCCACGCTGGGCCTGCTTGAAGACGGCCACGCCGAGACGCTGCAAGAGGCCGGCCTCGACTACTACAACCACAACATCGACACCGCGCCCGACAAGTACGGCGACATCATCAGCACCCGCCAGTACGAAGACCGGCTCGACACCCTGCAGCGTGTGCGCGGTGCGGGCGTGAAGGTGTGCTGCGGCGGGATCGTCGGCATGGGCGAAACACGCACGCAGCGCGCCGGTCTGATCGCCGCACTGGCCAACCTCGACCCGTACCCGGAGTCGGTGCCCATCAACAACCTGGTGCAGGTTGAAGGCACGCCGTTGCATGGGCAGGACAAGCTCGACCCGCTCGAGTTCGTGCGCACCATCGCCGTGGCGCGCATCACCATGCCCACATCGCGCGTGCGGCTGTCGGCCGGCCGCCAGCAGCTGGGCGAAGCGGTGCAGACACTGTGCTTCGCCGCCGGTGCCAACTCCATCTTCTACGGCGACAAGCTCCTGACCACCGGCAACCCCGATGTGCAGGCCGACCGCGAGTTGCTCGACAAGCTGGGGATGACCACCTCATGAACACCAAGACCACGGCCGAACAAACCCTCTACGGCGGTGGCGCCAACGCCACGGCGAAAGAGCGCAAGCCCATGACCCTGCACCGCCTGCGCGAAATGCAGGCCGCCGGCGAGCCCATCACCATGCTCACCTGCTACGACGCCACTTTTGCCAAGGTGATGGATGCGGCCGGGGTCGACTGCGTGCTCATCGGCGACTCGCTCGGCATGGTGCTGCAAGGCCGCAGCAGTACGCTGCCTGTGACGCTGGAAGAAACCGCCTACCACCTGCGCTGCGTGACAGCAGGCAACCGCAACCTGTTCGTGCTGGGCGACATGCCCTTCGGCAGCTACCAAGAGTCGAAAGAGCAGGCCATGCGCAGCGCCAGCGTGCTGATGCAGGCCGGCGCGCAGATGGTCAAGCTCGAAGGCGGTGGCTGGACGCCCGAGACCGTGCGCTTCCTGGTGGAGCGTGGTGTGCCGGTGTGCGCGCACCTGGGGCTCACACCGCAATCGGTGCATGCGATCGGCGGCTACCGCATCCAGGGCCGCAGCGCCGACGGCGCGGCCACACTCAAGCAGCATGCGCGCGAGTTGTCAGACGCCGGTGCGGCCATGTGTGTGCTCGAGCTCGTGCCCGCCACGCTGGCGCGCGACATCACCCAGGCGGTGAACATGGCCACCATCGGCATCGGTGCCAGCAAGGATTGCTCGGGCCAGGTGCTGGTGATGCATGACATGCTCGGTGTCACCCAAGGCAAGCTGCCGCGCTTCGTGCGCAACTTCATGGAAGGCGCACCCAGCATCCAGGCCGCCATCGAAACCTACGTGGCCACGGTCAAGGCACGCACGTTCCCCGACGACGCCCTGCACGGTTATTGATGACGATGAAGATCCTCCACACCATCGGCGAGCTGCGCGCGGCCTTGCCCGGCCCGCAAAGCTGCGCTTTCGTGCCCACCATGGGCAACCTGCACGAAGGCCACCTGGCCCTGGTGCGCCAGGCCAAGCAGCATGGCCTATTGGTCGTGGCAAGCATCTTCGTCAACCGCCTGCAGTTTGCGCCCCACGAAGACTTTGACCGCTACCCACGCACGCTGGCACGAGACGCCGAGCTGCTGACCGGCGCAGGCTGCGATCTGGTGTTCGCTCCCGACGAGCGTGAGATGTACCCCCAGCCGCAGGCCTTCAAGGTGATGCCCGACCCGGCGCTGGCCGACATTCTGGAAGGCCACTTTCGCCCTGGTTTTTTCACCGGCGTGAGCACGGTGGTGATGAAGCTGTTCACCATCGTGCAGCCCAAACTGGCGGTGTTCGGCAAGAAGGACTACCAGCAGCTGATGGTGATCCGCCGCCTGGTCGAGCAGTTCGCCTTGCCCATCACCATCGAAGGTGGCGAAACACGCCGCTCCGATCAAGGCCTGGCCTTGTCGTCGCGCAATGGCTACCTGAGCCTGGCCGAGTTGACGGAAGCCCTGACTCTGTCACAAACCTTGAAGCGCCTGGCCGAGGGCTACCGTGCGCAGCCGGCGTCGCTCGATGAGCTGGAAGCCAAGGCCCATGAGAGCTTGACTTCGCGGGGCTGGCACCCCGACTACCTGACGGTGCGGCGGCGCGCTGACCTTCAAGCACCCATCGCAGCAGATGCGTCGGCCCCCCTGGTGGTGCTGGGCGCCGCCCGCCTGGGCAGCACCCGCCTGATCGACAACCTCGAGTTCTAGGCCTTCGTCGGCGCACGCACGCCGAGCTTGAAGCCGATCATGGCCCGCAGCTTGTTGGGCACCACCGGTTTCACCAGCAGATGGAAGTCGTGCTGCTGCGCCTCGGCCTCGTGGCCGGTCATGGTGCTGCCGGTGACCATGATGGCCGGCACGTTGGCGCCAAACTTTTCCCGCAATGCGTGAATCGCTTCGACCCCGGTGCGGCCCTGTTCCAGCCGGTAGTCGACGATCAGCAGGTCGGGCCGCTGGGCCACCGGGTCGGCGGACTGCGCCCAGGCGCTGCTGGCGGCGACCGTCTCGAACGACACGACCTGCGCCCCCCAGCCCTTGAGCAGCACCTCGAGCCCGCCGCGCACCGCCGGCTCGTCTTCGACCACCACGATGAACTTGTGGTCGAGCGTGAGGCCGAGCGGCGCCTTGCCGCCCACCTGGCTGGGGCCACGAACACGCGGCGCCTTGCCGGCAGGCAACGGCATCGAAAACACCGAGCCACGCCCTGGCTCGGAGCGCAGGGACAAAGGTGCATGGATGAGGCCCGACAAACGCTTGACGATGGCCAGCCCCAGCCCGAGCCCCTTGCGTTGTTGCGGCGACAGCGCCTCGCTGTACGGCACCTGGTAGAACTCTTCGAAGATGTGATCCTGCTCGCGCTCGCGGATGCCCACGCCGGTGTCCCACACCTGCAGCAAGACACGGCCGTTGCGGGGACGCGAGCTCACGAGCACCGTACCGTCGTTGGTGTAGCGAATGGCGTTGGACACCAGGTTGCGCAAGATGCGCTCGACCAGCACCGGGTCGGCATAGATGTTGTGGCTCTCGCCGCGAAAACGCAGGCTGAGGCCCTTCTCAAACGCCACCGGCTCGAAGTGCAGGCGCAGCTTGCGGAAGATCTCGCCCACGTTGAAGTGTTCGGGCATCACGTCGACACCGCCGGTGTCGATGCGGGTGATGTCGAGCAGCTCGGAGAACAGGCCCTCCAGCGCATCGACCGAGCCGTTGATGCTGGCCACCAGCTGGGTGACCTCTTCGTCGTGGCTGCGCTGACGCAGGGCTTCGGCAAACAAGCCCATGGCGTGCAGCGGCTGGCGCAGGTCGTGGCTGGCCGCGGCGAAGAACTGTGTCTTGGCGCGGTTGGCCACCTCGGCCTCTTGCCGCGCGGCCTCGGCGGCAGTCTTTTCAGCGCGCAACTGAACCAGCAGCTGGTCGGCCCGAACTTTGAGCAGCAGCACGTTCTCGAACGCGGTGCGGTAGCTGCGAGCCAAACCCACGGTGAGGCCGAAAATGATCAGCAGCACGCCCGAGAGAACCAGACTGTCGAAGGTTCCGACCAGGCCCACACGCACCACCATGGGCAGAAAGCACAGCGCCGCGAACAGGTTGAACACCTTGCTCTGCTGGGAAAAGATCGGTACGGCTGCCACGCAGAAGCTGTAGACAGTCAGCAGCAGCCCCACCCGCTCGGTGACCCCGCCATAGCCGTAGAACGCCCAAGCGGCAACACCCCAAAGTGCACCCGACGCCAGCGTGGCCACCGCCCAGCCGGTGTTCCAGCGCCTCAGGGTGGTCGGATTCTGCAACTTCAGCGGCGCAAAGCGCTGCGTGGCCACCACACGGGCCAGCCACAACACCCAGAACGCCGCCATCCATGCCACCAGCAACGAGCGCGGTGCCTCGGCCCAGAACAGCAGGCACAGCACCAGCGCACCCGCAGCGTTGCCGGCCAGTGTGATGGGCTGGTAGGAATAGAGGCTGATCACACGCTCGACGGCGGCCCGGGCGTCAAGCCCCGCGAGCGCCGCGTCGCCCGGCGCGTCGGCCGCGGCAGCAACCGGCGCGATCGCGGGGTCGGTCACCGCACCTGGCTCCCGCGCCAGGTGGAAAAGCCGCCGTGTTGCTGGCTCATCTGGCTGACGGCCAGCACAGCCTGAGTTCGCGAGCTGACACCCAATGCCCGCAACACGGCCGCCACGTGGTCCTTGACGGTTTCAACCGACAAGCCCAGTTCGCGCGCGATGAGCTTGTTGGGGTTGCCCTTCAGCAGCAGCGCGAGCACATCGGTCTGGCGCGGCGTGAGGCCGAGCGAAGCGAGGCTGGGTTGCTTCTGGAAGTCGCTGTCGGTGGCTTCGTGGTTGACCACATTCAGCGGGCTGGGGGGCGTGTCGGTTCGCCGGCGGCCCTGGACTGGCGCTTCAGTGCCGATGCTCATCGGCGGCACATAGATGCCACCCAGCATCACCATGTGCAGCGCCTCGAACAGCATCTCGTTGGTGGAGCGCTTGGGCACGAAGCCCATGGCGCCGAGGTCGATGGAGCGGATGACGTCGCTCGCTCGGTCGGAGGCCGACACCACCACCACCGGCAGCGCCGGGTAGGCGGCACGAAACTCGACCAGCAGGTCGAACCCATCGGCGTCCCCCAGCTGCAGGTCGAGCAGCACCAGATCGAAGTCGTTTTCGGCCAGCAACGCCTCTCGCGCCGCACGGGCACTGCCCGCACCCACCACGTTGACGTGGTCGCCCAAGCCCTTGATGACCGTTTGCAGCGCCGAAAGGATCAGCGGGTGGTCATCAACCAGAAGTACTTTCATTTTTATTCCCCCCTAGTGAGTTCGGGTGCGATCGTATGCGAGCTGCAATGGCCGCCGGCCCCCTCCGAAGGGGGGCGCGAGGGAGACCCTAGGCGTAGCGGCGGGCCAATGACTCGGCCACACACACTGGCTTGTCGAATCCTTCACGCTCCATGGTGCATTCGACCGTCATCTGCGCACCGCCCTCGAGCGGGATGTACTCGGTCAGCTTGAAGCGGCCCCGCAAACGGCTGCCCACCGGCACCGGCGCGGGGAAGCGCACCTTGTTGAGACCGTAGTTCACGCCCATGCGCGTCTCGGTGACGCGAAAGGCCGAGGCCGTCATCTCGGGTAGCAGGCTCAGCGTGAGAAAACCGTGGGCGATGGGCGCACCGAAGGGGCCCGCCTTGGCACGCTCGGGGTCGATGTGAATCCACTGGTGGTCGCCGGTCGCCTCGGCAAACTTGTTGACCTGCTCTTGCGTGATGGTCGTCCACTCGCTCACACCGAGCTCCTGGCCGACGAGGTTTTGCAGGTCGGAAATTTTCTCGAAGGTCTTCATGCGTGGATCCAGCTGATGAGGGGTTGCCACTGCGCCATGTCACGCTCGACCCGGCTGGGCGCCACGTCCCACAGCGTGAGGCCGCGCGCGGCGAGGTGAACGTAGTTTTGAGTGTCGCGCAGGTAGGTGATGACCGGCGTCCCCAAGGTGCCAAGAAAGCTTTTGAGCTGGTCGGCCGAAATGGTGCCCTCGCGGATGCGCATGCCCACCACGCCCACGTCGACCTTGTCGCCGCGCCGGTGCGCCAGCAGATCGCGGATGAACGCGTGCGTGGCATGGATGTCGAAGATGCTCGGCTGCAGCGGCACGATCACCTTGTCGGCGATCTTCATCACCTCGTCGAGGCGCTTGCCGTGCAGGCCGGCGGGCGTGTCGAGCACCACGTGGGTGGTGCCCTTGGGCGGGCGCACGATCTCGTCGTGGGCCACGTCCCAGCCGGCGATCTTGGGCAGGTTGTCCGGGCGCAGCGAGAGCCAGGTGCGCGCCGACTGCTGGCGGTCCACGTCGCCCAGCATCACCGCGTGCCCCGCATGGGCCAGGCAGCCGGCAATGTTGGTCGACAGGGTGCTTTTCCCCACCCCGCCCTTCGGATTGGCCACCACGATCACCGGCATGCGTTTCTCCTGGGACTTGTTTGCGGTTATGTTAACGGGCGCCTTCCTTGCCCAACCATCAAGACTAACCAGGGAATTCATGCCCCAAGCGACAGCCCCCTCCATGACCGCCTACCTGCGCACCCACAGTTTCAAGGCCTTGCAGCCCGGCAAACGGCTGGTCGTGCTGGGCGCCGTGCATGGCAACGAAACCTGCGGCACACGCGCCATCGAGCGTGTGCTGGCCGAGCTCGACAGCGGCGCCTTGCAGATCGTGCGTGGCAGCGTGAGCTTCGTGCCCGTGACCAACCCGCTGGCCTACTTGCACGGCCAGCGCATGGGCGAGCGCAACCTCAACCGAAACCTGCGGCCCAACGCCGCCCCGCACGACTTCGAAGACAGCATTGCCAACGTCTTGTGCCCGCTGCTGGCCGAGCATGATGTCTTGCTCGACTTGCACTCCTTCCACACCGCCGGCGAGCCGTTCGCGATGATCGGCCCGCCAGACAACCGCGGCCCGCTGGAGCCCTTTGCCCACGCGGCCGAAGAAGAAGCACTGGCACTGCGCCTGGGCCCGCGCCGCATCGTCGAAGGCTGGCTCGACACCTACGCCGCCGGCGTGAAAAACCGCCTGCAACGCACCGCACCCACCGAGCGCGCGCAGTTGCTCAACACCGACCCGAGTTACGGCGTGGGCACCACCGAGTACATGCGCAGCCAGGGCGGCTACGCCATCACCCTCGAATGCGGCCAGCACAACGACGCGCGAGCACCCGAGGTCGGCTACCACGCCATCCGCCACACGCTGGCGCATTTGAAACTGATCGATGAGCTGGCGCCTCCCGCGCGCCGCGACATCGAGCTGCTGCGCCTGGCCGAAGTGACCGACCGTCACCATGCCGGCGACCGCTTTGCGCGCGCATGGGCGAGCTACGACCCTCTGCGCGCCGGTGAGCTGATCGGCACCCGGGGCGACGGCGCCGAGGTGCGCGCTCCGGCCGATGGTTTCATCGTGTTCCCCAACCCCGCTGCCCTCCCGGGCAACGAGTGGTTCTACTTTGCGCTGCCCAGCCAACGAACCTTGCGCGAGTAGACTGAGCCGACGCATCAGGCCCCGTTTGAGTGGCCGGCGTTCTTGTTCAACCAGGGAGATTCCATGCTTCATCGATACCTTGCGGCCATGATGGCCGCCTGTGCACTGGCGCTTGCAGCTTGTGCAACCGAAAGTTCGCGCACCGTTCAAGTGGAGAAGGTGCAAGCCGCTGCCGCGCCCTACACCGGCGCCAAGGCCTCGGTCTCGGTCGGCAAGTTCGACAACCGTTCCAGCTTCCAGCGCGGCGTCTTCTCCGACGGAGTCGATCGCCTGGGCAGCCAGGCCAAGACGACGCTGATCGCGCACCTCCAGCAGTCGCAGCGCTTTTCGGTACTTGATCGCGACAACATGTCTGAAACAGGGCAGGAAGCCAAGATCCTCGGCACGGCGCAAACGCTGAAAGGCGCGTCTTACGTGGTCACCGGTGACATCAGCGAGTTCGGCCGCAAGGAAGTGGGTGACAAACAGCTGTTCGGCGTGCTCGGCCGCGGCAAATCGCAGGTGGCCTACGCCAAGATCACCCTCAACATCGTCAACAGCCTGACGTCTGAAGTGGTGTTCTCCGCGCGCGGTGCTGGCGAGTACGAACTCTCGAACCGTGAAGTCTTGGGTTTCGGCGGAACTGCCAGCTACGACTCGACACTGAACGGCAAGGTTCTCGACTTGGCCATGCGTGAAGCCGTGAACAATCTTGTGGTCGGCAAAGACGCAGGCCAGTGGGGCCAGGAGCTGCGCCGGTGAGCGCCACACGGCCGGTCCACCTGATCGCTCTCGCCACCACCGTCACCCTGCTGGTCGGGTGCGCGCAGCCCGGCCCCAAACCGCTGTACCTGTGGGAGACCTTCCCACGTCAGCAGTACGAGACGCTGCTGAGCCATGGCACTCCTGCGCTCGATCAGATTGCCAAACTGGAAGCCCACGCTGAAAAAGCGCGGGCCACCGGAGCGGCATTGCCACCAGGCTTTCGCGCGCACCTTGGCATGCTCAAGCTGAACGCTGGCGACACCAACGAGGCACGCCAGCTTTGGCAGGCAGAAAAGATCGCATTCCCCGAGTCGACCCCCTACATGGATCAGCTGCTCAGGCGGCTGGATGCTCCCGCGAAAAAGGACAAGTCGGCATGAGGCTCTCGCGCTTTCCCTTGTATGCGGCCGCACTGGCTCTGGCCTTGCTGAGCGGCTGCGCCACCCGCGCCCCGGCCCATGACTACACCGCGTTCATGAAGGCCAAGCCCGCCACCCTGCTGGTGTTGCCTCCGCTCAACGACTCGCCGGAGGTGACGGCAACACCGGGTGTGTGGGCCCATGCAACACGCCCCCTCGCCGAAGCCGGCTACTACGTGCTGCCGATCACCCTGGTCGACGAGACCTTTCGGCAGAACGGCGTCTCCAGCGCCAACGACGCGCAAGCGATTCCGCTCGAGAAGCTTCGCGATTTTTTTGGCGCAGACGCAGCGGTCTACCTGAAGGTCAAGCAGTACGGCACGAGCTATGTCGTTGTATCGAGTGAAACGCGCGTCACGGTGGAGGGTCACATCGTGGACCTGCGCACGGGCGAAACCCTGTGGAAAGGCGTGGCCACCGCCTCGTCATCCGAGCAACAGCAACAAAGCCAGGGCGGGCTCGTCGGCCTGCTCGTCACAGCGCTGGTGAAGCAGATCGTGAGCACGGCCACCGACGAAGCGTACAAATACGCCAATCTGGCCGGCTACCGTTTGCTGAACGCATCTCGCTACAACGGCGTGCTGCCGGGGCCGCGCGCCCCGAACTACGGGCAGCCCCCCGTGACGCCATCGCGCTGATTCAGCGCGCAGCCTCGGTCAAAACGCCGCTTCGTAGATGGCCTCGATCTCGGCCTGCGAGAGCCTGCGCGGGTTGGTGGCACCCGAACCGTCTTTCATCGCATTGACGGCCATCATCGCGAAGTCTTCGCGCTTCACCCCCAGGTCGGCCAGCCTGGCAGGGATGCCCACAGCGCGCGCCAGGTCGTGCATCGCCTTCACGGCAGCCTGCGCGGCGGCCTCGGTGTTGAGGCCAGACGTGTCCACACCCAGGGCACGCGCCACATCGGCCAGGCGCGGTGCGCAGGCGCTGGCATTCACGGCTTGCACGTGCGACAGCAGCATCGCGTTGCACACGCCGTGCGGCAGGTTGTACTGGCCTCCGAGCTGGTGCGCCATGGCGTGCACATAACCGAGGAAGGCGTTGTTGAACGCCATGCCGGCCAGCAGCTGCGCATAGGTCATGTTCTCGCGCGCTTCGATGTCTTCGCGGCCGTGGGACACGGCGCGCGGCAGGTACTGCCCGACCAGCCTGATCGCGTGCAGCGCGCAGGCATCGGTCACCGGCGTGGCCACGATCGACACATAGGCCTCGACGGCGTGCGTCAGCGCATCCATGCCCGTGGCGGCCGTCAGCGCGGGCGGCATGCCGCGCATCAGCTCGGGGTCGTTGACCGAGATCAGCGGGGCGAGCTGGCGGTCGACGATGTTCATCTTCAGGTGGCGGGTCTCTTCGGTGATCACCGCAAAGCGTGTGATCTCGCTGGCCGTGCCGGCGGTGGTGTTGATCGACACCAACGCGAGCGGCGTCTTTTTCACCTTGTTGGCGCCGCGGTAGTCCATCACTGCGCCGCCGTTGGTGGCCAGCACGGCGATCAGCTTGGCGCAGTCGTGCGGCGAGCCGCCACCCAGCGAGATGATGCAGTCGGCGCCCGCCTTTTGCAGAACGGCCAGGCCGGCTTCGACGTTGGAGACGGTCGGGTTGGGCTGCACACCGTCGAACACCGACACCTCGACGTCGCGCTCACGCAGCAGCGCAGCGACCTTCTCGGTGACGCCCAGGGCGGTGAGCGGAGCGTCGGTCACGATCAGCGCGTGTTTGAAGCCGCGTGACTTCACCACCGTCATGGCATCGGCCAGGCAGCCGGCCCCCATGATGTTTTCAGCGGTCATCAAAAAGCTGCGGGTGGGCATGGTGGTTCCTTGGAATCTGTGAAGCACAACAAACCCCACATTTTCGCACGGCCATACAAAAACTAGATTCCGCGAAACCCGTCCCACAACAGCTTCACGCCCGTCAGAAACATGCCGATGTAAACCAGCCGATAAAACAGCTGGGCCGGAATGTGGGGCACAAGGCGAATGCCGATCCACACCCCCACCGGCGCCAACGGCATCAGCACGAGCGCGGTGCTCATGTTGCGCAGGTCGATCAGGCCCAGCCAGGCGTAGGGAACGATCTTGGACAGGTTCACCGCCGCAAAGAAGATCGCCATGGTGGCCGTGAAGACCATGGGCTGCAGGCGCAAGGGCAGCACATAGGCGCTCACCGGCGGGCTGCCGGCGTGGGCTACAAAACTGGTGAAGCCCGAGGCGATGCCGAGCGTGAAACCCAGCCAGCGTGGCGGCGGTGGGGCATCCACCTGTGGCGGAAACAAGAGGCGCTGCGCCAGAAACAGCAAGGTCAATGCCCCCACGATGCCGGCCACCACGTGGGTGGGCAGCAGGCCGAAGGTCAACAGGCCGGTGAGCGTGCCCAACATGCCCGCCGGCAGCAGCAGGCGCAGCAGGTTGCGGTCGCGCAGGTGCCACAGGGCCTTGACGCCAAAAGCGTCCATCACCAACAGCAGCGGCAGCATGATCGCCGCCGCCTGCGGCACCGGAATGGCCAGCGCCATCAGCGGGGTGGCCAGTGCGCCGAAGCCGGCACCAAAGCCGCTCTTGGCCAGGCCCATCATCAGCACCGCGGGCACGGCCACGGCATAAAACCAGGGGTCGGTGATCATCAGGAAAACAAAGGGAGAATCCGCCGATGTTCGCACCCTCCCAGCACGACGTTCGCCGCTTCTTCTGCGACACCCACCGCAAGCGCCGCGAAGGCCTGCCGCTCACGCCGATGGAAACCGCGGCCGCCGACTGGATAGCCCAGCACCCCGAATACCACGCCGAGCTGAGCGATGTAGAAGCGGCACTGGCCGCGGTCTATGACGTCGAGGCGGGCCGAACCAACCCGTTTCTGCACCTCTCGATGCACTTGTCGATCAGCGAGCAGGTCAGCATCGACCAGCCGCGCGGCATCAAGCAGGCCTACGAGTTGCTCGCCGCCAAACGCGGCTCGGCGCACGAGGCGCACCACGAGGTGATGGAATGCCTGGGCGAGATGATGTGGGAGTCGCAGCGCAGCGGGCTGCCGCCCGATGGGCACAAGTACATCGACGGCATCAGGCGGCGTGCAACGCGCTGAGTTCGGTCAGGTGGGCTTCTTGGGGATGCGTTGCGCCGGGTCGTAGAAGAAGGTTTCTTCGGCCATGCGCTGGCCCTCCCAGCGCTGGCAGGCCACTTCTTCCATCTCGGTGACGCTGCCGTCGAGCCACTCGAAGCGGAAGATCCAGCGGATCGCCACATGGTCGCCGTTCACCATCACCGGCCGCACGCACTGTGAGGTGATCGACTTCGCCCGCGCCAGCACCTTGCGCTCGTTGGCCACGTGGGCCTCACGCCCACCGGTGCGGGCCGGGCCCTGGTTCTCCCGCATGCTCGCGTCAACGGTGTAGAACTCTTCGATCGCCTCGGCGTGAGCGTTTTGCTCTACGCGGGCGATGAATCTTTCAAGGGTTTCGGTGCTCGGCATGGTGGCCTCACTTCAATGTGACCCAGCGCCATTCCAACCAGTTGTCGGGCCGATGAATGGCCTCGACGTTCTGCCGCGCGGCCCACGGGATCACCTGCCGGTGCAGCGGGATGTTGAGCACCAGTTCGTTGTGCCGCTTGAGCGCCGATTTGATCAGCTGCTCACGCTTTTTCGGGTCAGCTTCCTTGCTCGACGCGGCGGCCAGCTCTTCGAGTTGCGCATCCTTGGCACCGCCGAAGTTCCATGAGCCCACACCCGCTTCGCCACGCCCACGCAGGATCGGGGTGAGCGTGGTTTCAGCGTCGGTGATCGCGCCGCCCAAGCCCAGCATGTAGAGCGAGGTGTCGTACTTCTGCACCTTGGGAAAGTAGGCCGAGCGCGGCATCGCATTGACGCGGATCTTCACGTTCAGCCGGGCCCACATCGAGGCCAGTGTCTGGCAGATTTCTTCGTCGTTGATGTAGCGGTTGTTGGGGCAGTCGAGCGTCACCTCGAAGCCCTGCGGATAGCCCGCCTCGGCCATCAGCTTCTTGGCGGCCTCCAGGTCGTAGGGCAGGCGCTTCTCGATCTCGGGGTCGTTGTAGGCGCCGAGCGGCGACGGCGTGATGCCGCCCGTGGGCACCGCCTGGCCGCGCATCAGCTTGGTCTTGATGGTCTCGATGTCGATGGCCTGGTAGAGCGCCTTGCGCACCCGCACGTCCTTGAAGGGGTTCTTGCCCTTCACGCTGCTGTAGAGCAGCTCGTCGCGCAGCTGGTCCATGCCGATGAAGACGAGGCGGTTCTCGGGCCCGTCGATCACCTTCACGCCCGAGGTGTTGCGCAGCCGCGGCAGGTCTTGCGGCGACGGGTCGAGGATGAAGTCGACCTCGCCTGAGATCAGCGCGGCCACGCGGGTGGCGTCGCTCTTGATGGGGGTGTAGACCACCTCTTGCACATTGCCGTCGAACTTGCCCCACCACGCGGTGTTGCGCTTGTAGACGGTCTTCACATCGGGCTGGCGCGACACCAGGATGAACGGCCCGGTGCCGCTGGCATGGAAGGAGGCGTAGCCCTCTTCCTTGTTCTTGAAGTCGATCGGCTTGGTGGCCTTGTTTTTTTCAGCCCAGGTCTTGCTCATGATGGGCAAGAGGCTCAGGTGCTGCAAGAAGATCGGGTTCACGCTGGTGAGGTTGAATTCGACGGTGAGCGGGTCGACCTTCTTCGGCGTGCCCAGCGCATTGGCGTAGACGCCGATGTCGGAGCTGGCCTCCTTGGCGCGCTGGATGGAAAACACCACATCGTCGGCGCTGAAGGGGCTGCCGTCATGGAACTTCACGTTGGGCCGCAGCTTGAAGCGCCACTGCGTGGGCGAGGTCTGCTGCCATTCGGTGGCGAGCACCGGCTCCAGCACCATGCCCTTGCCGCGGTTGACCAGGGTTTCGTAGACCTGCCCGTTCATCGCATTGGTCAGCAGCTCGTTCTGCGAATACGGGTCCATGGTCTGCGCATCACCTTGCGAGGCCCAGCGAAGGGTCTGCGCTTGGGCCAGCGTACTGACCAGGGCTGCGAGACAAAGAACGGACAAGCTGCGTTTCATGCGCACTCCTCTGCAAGGCAATGACGAAAGGGCGAAAACGGCGAGTTTAGGGCGCTGGTGCGTACCCTTCCTCGGTGAGGGCAGATCGAAACTCGCCCGCTGGCCGGCCCGACTCGATCTGCACCTTGTGCGTGGGCAGGTCGATGTGGAGCTTGGCGGCCGGGTCCAGCTTCTTCACCGTCTCGGTCACGGTGCGAACGCAGTGGCCACAGGTCATCGTGGGCAAAGTCAACTCGATCATGGAAGGCTCCTTGCGTGGGTGTGGGTGCGGCGAGTATTCACCTTGCCATGGCGGCAAGGTCAAGCACCCGATTCCAACCGGAGCACCTGGCGCATATCTGCCAGGGTGACAACTGGCCCGATCACCCGCTTCTGGATGCCCTGGGGGCCTTGTCAGGCCGTAACGCCTTGCCGCTTGAGTGCGTCGGCGCCGGCCCACAGCTCGTCGAGGTGGGTGAACTTCCACTGCGCATTGGATTCGCGCGCGGCGATGCGGTCGCTGCACGCCGGGCTCGACAGGTCGAGCAGCTCCGGCGGAATGTGCAGCTGCGAGCGGGTCGAAAAGAACACCTTCACCTTGGGCGCCACCAGCGAATCGGGGTTCTGCTCGCACACCACCGCCAGCCGGCCCGACTGCATGCGCACCAGCGAGCCGATGGGGTAGATGCCCAGACTCTTCACGAAGGCCTGGAACACGATGTCGTCGAAGTGGCCACCGCGCCACTCGGCCATCTTGCGGATGGATTCGGCCGGATCCCAGCGGTTCTTGTAAGGGCGGTTGGAGGTGATGGCGTCGTAGACATCGCACACTGCTCCCATTTTGGCCAGCCGCGAGATCTGGTCGCCACGCAGGCCGTGCGGGTAGCCGCTGCCGTCGATCTTCTCGTGGTGGTGCAGGCACACGTCGAGCGCGCCTTCGGAGGCGGTGCCGCCTTCGCGCAGCATCTCGAAGCCGCGCAGCGGGTGCGACTTCATGATCTTGAACTCGTCGTCGGTGAGCTTGGCGGGTTTGTTCAGCACCTCGGTGGGCATCATCGCCTTGCCCATGTCGTGCAGCAGGCCCGCGAGGCCGGCCTCGCGGATGGCGGCTTCGTCCATGCGGAGCTGGCGCCCGAGCGTGATCATCAGCGCGCACACCGCCACCGAGTGCATGTAGGTGTAGTCGTCGTGTGTCTTCAAGCGCGCGAGGCTGACCATCGCACCCGGGTTGCGCCACACCGAGCCGGCGATCTCGTCCACCAGCGGCAGGCATTCGGCCGCATCGATCGCGTGGCCCAGGCGGGCTTCGTTGAACAAGGCCATCACCGCCTGCTTGGATTTGGCGACCAGCACCGCCGCGCGTTTGACTTCGTGGGTCAAGCTGCTTTGCTGGGTGAGCATCGCCGGAGCGGGCACTGCCGCCACGGGAGTAGCAGGCAATGACGCCGGCACAGGAACGCCCAATTCGGCGGCGGGCACCACATCGAGCCCCTTGCTGCTGTCGATCCAGCAGGCCTGCACGCCGCTCTGCCGCAGCTTTTCCAGATCGCTCTGGTCTTGCAGCACGAACTTGGTCTTCCAGAACGGGTGATCGTGCCACTAGCCTTCTAGTGCTTGCAAATGCATGCCCAGGCGGAGCTGTTCGAGGGTAATCTTCTTCAGCATGGGTGGCGGCGGGCGGTGGGCAGGACGGCTTAAACGCTATCGACACCTGCCGTTCGAACTTGATCGGCCCGGCCCAAAACAAAAACGCCGC
>NZ_JANOCG010000345.1:0-1535 GCF_031412075.1 Rhizobacter sp. | reverse complement strand
GAAGATCGAGATCGCGACGGCGCCGCCGACATAGGCCTCGAGCACCCACAGCGGATTGGCGCCGGCGATCCACATCATCGTCGTGGTGGTATCGCCCACCACGCTGCCGGCCCCGCCGGCATTCGAGGCCGCGACGATGGCAGCGAGGTAACCGATGTGCACGCGGCGCTTGAAGAGCACCGCGGCCATCGCGCCGCCGATCATCGCCGCGGCGATGTTGTCGAGAAAGCCGGACATCACGAACACGCCGATCAACAGGAAGAAGCCGCCCTTCCAGTCGTCGGGCAGCAGGTGTGGCAGCAGCTCGGGCAGTCGGCTCTTCTCGAAGTGGTCGGCCAGCAGCGCGAAGCCCAGCAGCAGCCCGAGCAGGTTGGCCAGCGTGATCCACTCGTGGCCGACGTGGGCCAGCAGACCCGCGACGCCCGCGCCGCCCTTGAAGCCGGTGACGAGCCACTGGTAGAGCGTGATCGCCGCCGCACCGGTGAGCGCCACCTGCAGCGTGCGCGCATGGAACAGCGCCACACCCAGCAGCGTCAGCGCGAACAGCACGAAATCCAGCGGCACGCCGGCAACCGTCATGGTGTTTCCTCCTCGATCTTCTTGTGGGGCCGCGGATTCTAGGCAGGTGCCTGATCGACGAACCTCGTGAAGCCGGCGACCGGCTCGCGCTCGGTGACCAGCGCATTCTCGACCGCGCTCTCGTCGGCATGACCGAGCGCCATGCCGCAGACCACCATCTCGCCCGCCGGCAGCGCCAGGTGCTCGGCGATGAGCTTGTGGAAACCGATGAAGGCGGCCTGCGGGCAGGTGTCGAGGCCGCGTCCGCGCGCGGCGATCATGATGTTCTCGAGGAACATGCCGTAGTCGAGCCAGCTGCCCTGCCGCAACAGCCGGTCGATCGTGAAGATCAAGCCCACCGGTGCGTCGAAGAAGCGGTAGTTGCGCCCGTGCTGCGCATGCATGCGGGCCTTGTCGGTCTTGGCGATGCCGAGCAGGCCGTACAGGTCCCAGCCGACCTTGCGACGCCGCTCGATGTAGGGCGAGACCCACTCGGTCGGGTAGTAGTCGTACTCGCCGACGTCGGCCCCGGTCGATCCGGCGGCGGCGTTGGCATCGTGGGCCGCCCCGATGCGGCGCGACAAGCTCTCCTTGGCCTCACCGGTCAGCACCGTCACCTTCCACGGCTGGGTGTTGACGCCCGAGGGGGCGCGTGAGGCCACCGCCAGGATCTCTTCGATCGTCTGGCGCGGCACTGGCGTCGGCAGGAAGGCGCGGATCGAGCGCCGCGAGCGGATCGCCGCGTCGACGGCGGCGGTGGCTTCAGGGGTGGTGGCTTGCATGGGCTTCATGATGGGTAGAACGGTCAAGGTGGCAGGCAGCAGGCGGGCCGAGGCGCGCGGCCTGCGCACCGGCCTGCCACGCGAAGAAGGCTTCGCGCAGCGTGCCGAGGTGCACGGCCACACTGTCGTCGATGTTGCGGCCGTAGCCGCCGGCCATGCTGACGGCCACCGGGATGCCACGCTCGCGGCAGGCCG
>NZ_JANOCG010000344.1:0-2737 GCF_031412075.1 Rhizobacter sp. | reverse complement strand
CTGCCGATGCTGGTGATGCTGAAAGAGCACACGCTGCCCGGCGGCGAAACAGTGATGGTGCCCGACCGTTATGTGCGCGCCTCCGATTTCAACGGCAAGCTCGGCCAGGCCAACAACCCCGAGTGGAAGACCGTCGCCCTGGACGAACTGGGCAAGGTGGTGCTGCCGCACGGCGCCATCGGCTTCCGCTGGGGCCCGGACGGCCGTGCCGATGAAGGCCAGTGGAACCTCGAAGCCAAGGAAGCACGCCACGGCAACGCGGTGAAGCTCAAGCTCTCGGTGCTCGAAGGCCCGACGGCCAGCACCGACACCGCCAAGGTCGGCTTCCCGTACTTCGGCGGCATCGAGACCGCCCACTTCACCAAGAACACGCAGACCGACGTGCTGGTGCGCACGGTGCCGGTTCAGCGCATCTCTCTCGGCAAGGCCGGCGACCAACGCGAGGCGCTGGTTGCCACCGTGTTTGACCTGCAGGTCGCCAACTACGGCGTGGCGCGCGGCCTGCCCGGTGAGCTGGCCGCCACCAGCTACGACGACAACACACCCTACACACCGGCCTGGCAAGAGCAGATCACCGGCGTGCCGCGCGAGCAGCTCATCACCGTCGCGCGCCAGTTCGCCGACAACGCCGACAAGACGCACGGCAAGTCGATGGTGATCATCGGCGCGGCCATGAACCACTGGTACCACAGTGACATGAACTACCGCGGCGTCATCAACATGCTGATGATGTGCGGTTGCATCGGCCAGAGTGGTGGTGGTTGGGCCCACTACGTGGGCCAGGAGAAGCTGCGCCCGCAGACCGGTTGGACGGCGCTCGCCTTTGCGCTCGACTGGATCCGCCCGCCGCGCCAGATGAACAGCACCAGCTTCTTTTACGCCCACACCGACCAGTGGCGCTACGAGAAGCTGGGGGTCGACGAGGTGCTCTCGCCGCTGGCCGACAAGAGCAAGTTCGGCGGCAGCATGATCGACTACAACGTGCGCGCCGAGCGCATGGGCTGGCTGCCGTCGGCCCCGCAGTTGCAGACCAACCCGCTGAAGCTGGTGCGTGACGCAGCGGCCGTGGGTGTGGACGCGAAAGAGTTCGCTGTGCAGGCACTCAAGGACGGCAGCCTGAAGATGAGCTGCACCGACCCCGACCACCCCGCCAACTGGCCGCGCAACATGTTCGTGTGGCGCTCCAACATCCTGGGCTCCTCGGGCAAGGGCCACGAATACTTTCTGAAGCACCTGCTGGGCACGACCAACGGCGTGCAGGGCAAGGACCTGGGTGCCGAAGAAGCCAAACCCGAAGAAGTGGTGTGGCACGACAAGGCCCCCGAAGGCAAGCTCGACCTGCTGGTCACGCTCGACTTCCGCATGAGCACCACCTGTCTGTACAGCGACATCGTGCTGCCCACCGCCACCTGGTACGAGAAGAACGACCTCAACACCAGCGACATGCACCCCTTATCCACCCGCTCTCCACTGCGGTGGACCCGGCATGGCAATCACGTTCCGACTGGGACATCTACAAGGGCTTTGCCAAGAAGTTCAGCGAAGTCTGCGTGGGCCACCTCGGCGTGGAACGCGAACTTGTGTTGACACCGCTGATGCACGACAGCCCCGCCGAGCTGGCCCAGCCTTTCGAGGTGCAGGACTGGAAGCGTGGCGAGTGCGAGCTGATCCCCGGCAAGACCGCACCGCAGATGACGGTGGTCGAGCGCGACTACCCGAACGTCTACAAACGCTTCACCGCGCTCGGACCGCTGATGAACAAGGTCGGCAACGGCGGCAAGGGCATTGCCTGGAACACGCAGACCGAGGTGAAGCAGCTCGGCGAGCTGAACGGCATCGTGACTGCCGAAGGCGTGACCTGCGGCATGCCCAAGATCGAGACCGACATCGACGCCTGCGAAGTGGTGCTGCAACTCGCGCCCGAAACCAACGGCCACGTGGCGGTGAAAGCCTGGCAGGCGCTGGGCAAGCAGACCGGGCTCAGCCATGAGCACCTGGCCATCCACCGCGAAGACGAGAAGATCCGCTTTCGCGACATCCAGGCGCAGCCGCGCAAGATCATCAGCTCGCCCACCTGGAGCGGCATCGAGAGCGAGACCGTCTCGTACAACGCCGGCTACACCAACGTGCACGAGATGATCCCCTGGCGCACGCTCACCGGGCGCCAGCAGTTCTACATGGACCACCCGTGGATGCAGGCCTTCGGCGAAGGTTTCTGCAGCTACCGCCCGCCGGTCGACCTGAAGACGACCGCCGGGATCCACGGCATCAAGCCGAACGGCAACCCGGAGATCGCCCTGAACTTCATCACGCCGCACCAGAAGTGGGGCATCCACAGCACCTACACCGACAACCTGCTGATGCTGACGCTGAGCCGCGGCGGGCCGTGCGTGTGGATCAGCGAAGACGATGCGAAGCGCGCGGGCATCATAGATAACGACTGGATCGAGTTGTTCAACCTCAACGGCGCCATCGCGGCACGCGCGGTGGTGAGCCAGCGCGTCAAGCCGGGCATGGTGATGATGTACCACGCGCAGGAAAAGATCGTGAACACGCCAGGCTCCGAGATCACCGGCGCGCGCGGCGGCATCCACAACTCGGTGACGCGCATCGTGCTCAAGCCCACCCACATGATCGGCGGCTATGCGCAGTTCAGCTACGGCTTCAACTACTACGGAACCATCGGCACGAATCGCGACGAATTCGTCGTCGTGCGCAAGATGCGCAAGGTCGACTG
>NZ_JANOCG010000343.1:0-7950 GCF_031412075.1 Rhizobacter sp. | reverse complement strand
CGACGGTCGGCGAGCGCATCCGCATCATCGGCGGGCTGGGCATGACCGAGACCGCGCCTTCGTGCACCTTTGTGCTGGGGACCGATGCGCGCGCCGGCTACATCGGCCTGCCCTGCCCGGGGGTCGAGGTGAAACTGGTGCCTCAAGGTGACAAGCCGGGCGACAAGACCGAGGTGCGTTTTCGCGGCCCCAACGTGATGCCCGGCTACTGGCGTGACCCCGAGAACACCGCACAAGCGTTTGACGAAGAAGGCTTCTACCGCACCGGTGATGCGGTGACCTTTGTCGACCCGCAGCAGCCCACCCAGGGCTTGATGTTCAACGGCCGCATCGCCGAAGACTTCAAGCTCTCGACCGCCACCTTCGTGAGCGTGGGGCCGCTGAAGGCAAGCATCGTGGCACTCGGCGCACCGCTGGTGCAAGACGCGGTGATCACCGGCTTGAATCGCGACGAGGTGGGTGCGCTCGTGTTCCCGCGTGTCGAAGAGTGCCGCCAGCTTGCCGGGTTGCCGGAGACGGCCACCGCCACCGAGGTGCTGCGTCACCCGAAGGTGGCTGCGTTCTTCCAGACCCTGGCGGACAAACTTTGGCAAGCCGGCACCGGCAGCGCCAACCGCGTGGCGCGCCTGCACGCAATGAGCGAGCCGCCCTCGATCGACAAGGGCGAGATCACCGACAAGGGTTCGATCAACCAGCGCAATGTGCTCACGCACCGCGCGGCCCTGGTTGACGCGTTGTATGACGGCAGCGTGGACGGGTTGATCCTGCCGCGACGCTACTGACATGAACGGCACCCGTACTCCGTTCGGGCTGAGCCTGTCGAAGCCAGCGCCTGCCTCGGTGCTGGAACTTCGACGGGCTCAGTGCGAACGGGCATTTGCGCGCCGCACGACAAGTTAAGGAAAGCACCATGGCCCACAAAGGTTTCTTCGGCAGTTTCGACGACGTGTGGATGGTCGACGGCGTGCGCACGCCGATGGTCGACTACTGCGGCGATCTCGGCGCGGTGAGCGCCACTGACCTCGGCATCAAGGTCGCACGCGAGGTGCTCGCCCGCAGCGGCGTGCCGGGTGCCGACATCGGCTCGGTGATCGCCGGCAACATGGCGCCGAGCGATTTCTTCCAGTTCATGTTTCCGCGCCTCGTCGGCCTGTACGCCGGTGTGCCCACCGAGGTGCCGGCGATCATGGTGCAGCGCATCTGCGGCACCGGCTTCGAGCTCTTTCGCCAGGCCGGCGAGCAGATCGAGCGCGGTTATTGCGACGCGGCCCTGGTGGTCGGCGCCGAGTCGATGACGCGCAACCCGGTGGCCGCGTTCACCCACCGCACCGGTTTCAAGCTCGGTGCGCCGGTCGAGTTCAAGGACTTCATGTGGGAAGCGCTGATCGACCCCACGCCGAACATCACCATGATCCAGACGGCCGAGAACCTGGCCAAGAAATACGGCATCACACGCGCCGAGGTCGACGCTTACGCCTCGCGCTCTTTCGAGCGTGCGGTGGCGGCGCAGGAGGCCGGGTACTTCGACGGCGAGATCGTGCCGGTGACGAGTGAAACCTTCGAACTCGCCGGCTACGAGCCGCGCCAGCTTTTGCTGCCGCGCAAGGTCGAGAAGCTCTCCCGCGATACGCATGTGCGGGCCTCGCCGGTCGAGGTGCTGGCCAAGCTGCGCAGCGTCTACCCGGGTGGTGTGCAGACCGGTGGCAACAGCTCGGCGCTGGTCGATGCGGGTGCCGCCGCCGTGGTCGCTAGTGGTGCTTACGTGAAGGCCCACGGCAAGAAGCCGCTGGCCCGTGTGCTCGCTGCCGCGGCCGTGGGTGTGCCGCCCGAGATCATGGGCATCGGCCCCGCGCCGGCCATCCGCCTGCTGCTGGAGCGCACCGGCCTGAAGCTCTCCGACATCGGCCGCTTCGAGATCAACGAAGCCCAAGGCGCGCAGACGCTCGCCGTGCAGCGCGAGCTGGGCCTCGACGGCGACAAGCTCAACGTGCACGGTGGCGCCATCGCGCTCGGCCACCCGCTCGCGGCCACCGGTGTGCGGCTCACCATCACGGTCGCACGGCAGCTGCGCGAAAGCGGCTTGCGCTACGGCATCTCGTCGGCCTGTGTCGGCGGCGGCCAGGGCATCGCTCTGTTGATTGAAAACCCTGACGCCGCTTGACGTCGCCCTGCGTTCAACTCTGACACCCTCATGAAGATCCCCTCCCAAGCAGCCCTCGTCACCGGCGGAGCCTCTGGCCTCGGTGCCGCCACCGCGCGTGAACTCGCCCGCCGGGGCGCCAAGGTGGCCGTGCTCGACGTCAACCTCGAGCTCGCGCAGAAGGTGGCCGCCGAGATCGGCGGCATCGCGCTTCAATGCGACATCACCGACACCAACTCCGTCAACGCCGCGCTCGACGCGGCCGAGAAGGCGCACGGCCCGGCGCGCATCGTGATGAACATCGCCGGCATCGGCACCGCCAAGCGCATCGTGCAAAAAGATGGCTCGCCGGCACCGCTGGAAGACTTTGAGCGTGTGATCCGCGTCAACCTGATCGGCACCTACAACGTGATCCGCCTCGCCGCCGCGCGCATCGTCAAGCTCGAACCGTTGGAAGACGGCGAACGTGGTGTGTTCGTCAACACCGCCTCGGCTGCGGCCTTCGACGGCCAGATCGGGCAAGAGGCGTATTCGGCCTCCAAGGGCGGCCTGGCCGCGATGACGCTGCCGCTGGCGCGCGACCTGGCGCAGTTCGGCGTGCGCGCCTGCACCATCGCGCCGGGCTTGTTCCTCACGCCGCTGCTGGCCGAGCTGCCGCAAGCGGTGCAAGACTCGCTCGCCGCCAGCATTCCTTTCCCCAAGCGCCTGGGCAAGCCCGAAGAGTTCGGCATGCTCGCGGCCAGCATCGTCGAGAACCTGTCGCTCAACGGCGAGGTGATCCGCCTCGACGGCGCCTTGCGCATGGCAGCGCGCTGACCACTGACACAAGGGACAACATGCCACGCACCACCCTCCACAGCGTGACCGTGCAGTTCGGTGACTGCGACCCGGGCGGCATCGTGTTTTTCCCGAATTTTTCGCGCTGGATGGATGCGGCCTCGCTGATGTTCTTCACCCAGTGCGGTGTGCCGCCCTGGCGTGTGCTGGAGCGCGAGCGCGGCATCGTGGGCACGCCGGTGCTCGAGATCAACACCAAGTTCCACAAGACCGTGAGCTACGGCGACACGATCCAGATCGCGACCCATGTGCAGGAGTGGCGCCGAGTCGCCTTCATCCAGATCCACCGCGTGACGCGGGGTGACGAGCTGGTGTGCGAAGGCCGCGAGGTGCGCGCCTTCATCAAGCGCGACGAGCACGACCCCGACCGCATGCGCGCCATTCCCGTTCCCGAAGACATCAAGGCGCTGTGCGCCTGAGCCCCGAGTTCATTGTTCATCAGCAGGAGACAAAACCCCATGAAAGCACTGTTCAAACCCCTGGCCATCGCTGCCGCGACGCTGTTCCTCGCGACCACCGCATACGCCGACATCACCATCGGCGTGAGTCTGCCGCTCACCGGCCCGGCCAACGGCCTGGGCATTCCGGTCAACAACTACATCAAGCTGTGGCCGACCAGCATCGCTGGTGAAAAGCTCAACGTGATCGTGCTCGACGACGCCGGTGACCCGACCAAGGGTGTGACCAACGCGAAGAAGTTCGTCACCGAAGACAAGGTCGACCTGATCGTGGGCTCGGCCGTCACGCCGGTGGCGATCGCGATGGCCGGTGTGGCTGCCGAAGGGCAGACGGTGCAGCTGATGATGTCGCCCGCCAACCTGCCCGCTGGCCGCGACACCTGGTCGTTCCGCCTGCCGCAGAGCAATGCGGTGATGGCGCATGCGCTGATCGATCACATGAAAAAAGCGGGCATCAAGAGCATCGGCTTTCTCGGCTACACCGATGCGTATGGCGAAGGCTGGCTCAACGACTTCAAGGCCGAATCGGCCCGCCTGGGTGGCCCGCAGATCGTGGCGGTGGAGCGTTTTGCGCGCCCCGACACCAATGTGACCGCGCAAGCGCTCAAGCTCGTGTCGGCCAACCCGCCAGCCATCCTGGTGGTAGCGTCGGGCAGTGGTGCCGCCATGCCGCACAAGGGCCTGATCGAGCGTGGCTACAAGGGCACGATCTACCAGACCCACGCCGCAGCCTCGCGTGACCTGATGCGCATCGGTGGCAAAGACGTGGAAGGCTCCTACGTCGTCTCCGGCCCTGCCGTGGCGCCTGAGCAGCTGGCCGACTCGCATCCGTCGAAGAAGCTCGCGCTCGACTTCGTGGCCAAGTACGAGAAGGCTTATGGCGCGGGCAGCCGCAACCAGTTTGGCGCACACGGTTATGACGCCGTCGTGGTGCTGGAGAAGGTGTTGCCGGTCGCGCTGAAAGCCGGCAAGCCCGGCACGCAAGCCTTCCGCAGCGCGGTGCGCGACGCCATTGAAAACATGGGTCGCACGGTGTTGTCGCAGGGCGTGATCACGTATTCGAAAGACAACCACTGGGGTTTCACGACGGAGACCGGTGTGATCCTGAAAGTGGTCAACGGCGAGTGGAAACTGGACTGATCGAGCCTTCCATCTTCCGTTCGGGCTGAGCCTGTCGAAGCCAGCGCGCACCTCGGTGCCCGCACTTCGACAGGCTCAGTGCGAACGGAGGTTTTCGCTCGGCCTGATCGCCCACTAAAAGCAAAAGCAACCCATGGACTTCTCCATCGCCAGCATCCTCACGCTAGACGGCGTGACCAATGGCGCGATCTACGCGCTGCTGGCCCTGGCCACCGTGCTGGTGTTCGCCATCACGCGTGTCATCTTCATTCCGCAGGGCGAGTTCGTGGCCTATGGCGCGATCACGCTGGCCATGCTGCAAGGCGGCAACCCGGTCGGGTCGGTGTGGCAACGTTGGGGTGACCTGCCGGGCACGGTGTGGCTGCTGCTCGCGGTGGCGCTGCTGGTGGTGGTGCTCGATGTGGTGCAGGGGTATCGCCGCGCGTTGCCGTGGGCGCAGGTGGGGTGGTCGGCCGCCAAGACACTGGCCGTGCCGGTGGCGGTGTTTCTGGTCGCCTGGTTTGCCGGGCCGCGCGGCTGGCCGCTGTGGGCGCAGAGTGTGTTCACGCTCGCCATCGTCACGCCGCTCGGGCCGCTGGTGTACCGCCTGGCGTACGAGAAGGTGGCCGATGCGAGCGTGCTGGTGCTGTTGATCGTGTCGGTCGGTGTGCATTTCGCGCTCACCGGCCTGGGCCTGGTGTTCTTCGGTGCCGAGGGTTTTCGCAACCCGAGTTTCTGGGACGCACGCTTCCAGATCGGCGCCGTGACGCTCAGCGGCCAGACCATCATCATCTTCGCGGCCACGCTGGTGTTGATGGCCAGCCTGTTCCTGTTCTTCGAGCGCACGCTGCGCGGCAAGGCTTTGCGCGCCACAGCGGTCAACCGGCTGGGGGCGCGCTTGATGGGCATCTCCACCTCGGGGGCAGGGCGCTTGAGCATGGGGCTCGCAGCTTTCATCGGCGCCTTGTCGGGTCTCTTGATCGGGCCCAGCACCACGATCTTTTACGACTCCGGTTTCCTGATCGGCCTCAAAGGCTTCGTGGCGGCGATCTTCGGCGGCCTGGCGAGTTATCCCGCGGCGGCGGTGGGCGCCTTGTTCGTCGGCCTGCTGGAAAGTTTTGGCTCGTTCTGGGCCAGTGCCTTCAAGGAAGTGATTGTGTTCACCTTGATCCTGCCTGTGCTGCTTTGGCGCTCGTTCAAGCACGGCCACCACGACGAGGAAGAATGATGCGTCGCGGCTTCCTCATATTCTTTGTGCTGGTTCTGGCGCTGCTGCCAGTGCTGCCCGTGCCCGAGTTCTGGATCACCCAGGCCAACTACATCGGTCTCTACGCGCTGGTCGCCATCGGCCTGGTGCTGCTCACCGGCGTGGCCGGGCTCACCTCCTTCGGGCAAGCGGCCTTCGTCGGCATGGGCGCCTACACGGCGGCCTACCTGTCGACGGCGCATGGCATGTCGCCCTGGTTCACGGTGTGGATCGGCCTGCTCATCACCGGTGGCTTTGCGCTGGTGCTGGGCTGGATCACCTTGCGCATGTCGAGCCATTACCTGCCGCTCGCCACCATCGCCTGGGGCCTGAGCCTGTACTACCTGCTGGGCAACATCGACGCGCTGGGCAAATACGACGGCCTGCTGGGCGTGCCGCCGATCGGCTTCTTCGGCATCGAGCTCAAGTCGGGCCGCAGCTTCTATTACCTGCTGTGGGTGATCGTGATGCTGGCGGCGTTTGCGGCCATGCACCTGCTCGACTCTCGCGTGGGCCGCGCGCTGCGCGCAGTGAAGGGCGGCAGCACCATGGCCGAAGCGATGGGGGTCGACACCTTCCGCATCAAGGTCACGGCTTTTGTGCTGGCGGCCTTGTTGGCCAGCGTCTCGGGTTGGTTGTTCGCGCACTTCCAGCGCACGGTGAACCCGTCGCCTTTTGGTTTGAAGATGGGCATCGAGTACCTCTTCATGGCGGTGCTGGGCGGCGTGGGCCATGTGTGGGGCGCCATCGCTGGCGCCGGCATCGTGAAGATTCTGGAGGACCAGCTGCAGGTGTGGTTGCCCAAGCTGATGGGCAGCGACGGCAACTACGAAATCATCGTCTTTGGCATCGTGCTGGTGCTGGTGTTGCAGTACGCGCGTGACGGTGTGTGGGCCTTTGTCGAAGCCCGCCTGCCCCCGCTGCGGCGCAAGGTCGACTGGGCCGATGCGACCGCACTCACCGAGCGTGCCCGCCCGGCAGCCGGTGAATTGGTGCTCGACGTGAACGCGGTGCGCAAGGAGTTTGGCGGCCTGGTGGCGGTGAACGACGTGAGCTTCCAGGTGCGTGCGGGTGAGATTCTGGGTTTGATCGGGCCGAATGGCGCGGGCAAGTCGACCACCTTCAACCTGGTGACGGGCGTGTTGCCAGCGACCCGCGGTGAAGTGAAGTTCCGTGGTGAGCGCATCGATGGCCTCGCGTCTCGGCGCATTGCGCAGCGGGGTGTGAGCCGCACCTTCCAGCACGTGAAGATGATCGCCGGCATGACGGTGCTGGAGAACGTGGCGCTGGGTGCGCACCTGCGCGGTGGGCGTGGGGTGGCAGCGGCGATGTTGCGGCTGGACCGTGCGGAGGAGCGCAGCCTGTTGCGCGAAGCCGAGCGGCAGTTGAAGCGCATCGGCATGGCGGAGCACATGCATGAGCTGGCTGGGAATTTGGCGTTGGGGCCGCAACGCTTGATGGAGATTGCTCGTGCGCTTTGCGCCGATCCTGCTTTGTTGTTGCTCGATGAGCCGGCGGCGGGGTTGCGGCACAAGGAGAAGCAGGCTTTGATCGATGTGCTGCGGCAATTGCGCGGCGAAGGTCTGTCGATTCTTTTGGTGGAGCACGACATGGATCTGGTGATGGAGGTCACGGATCGCATCGTGGTGATGGAGTTTGGGACCAAGCTCATTGAGGGCACGCCGGAGGAAGTGCAGGCGAGTCCGGCGGTGAGGGCGGCTTACCTTGGGACGGAGCATTGATGGGCTCGCTTGTTCGCCCACCACTGACCGTTCGGGCTGAGGTATCGAAGCCCTGCTCGCTTTGTCTCGGCTCTGGTTCACTGCGCGAGGCCGCGCCGGGAGTTCGGCCCGGCGGCCGACCCCCTTTCTTTGTGTCGACAAAGAAAGGGGGCAAAGAAAGCGACCCTGCCGACTCGGCCCTCGCGTTGCGAGGGCTGCCTTGCGCTGCTCGGTCATTGCGGGTCGGGCAGAACTCACTACGCGGCCGTTGGCCGCTGCGCTCAAACAGCCGCCCGAAGTCAGAGGTTGAAGCGCGCTGCGCGCGCCCCGCAAAGCCCTGTGCTGCTCAGCTCGTCCGAAGGGGGAGCAAACACCAGAAGCGCGTCGCTGCGCTCGCGCCGAAGCGAAGCGAGGCGTCGACAGGGAAAG
>NZ_JANOCG010000342.1:0-9351 GCF_031412075.1 Rhizobacter sp. | reverse complement strand
GTTCGGGCAAGTCCACGTCGCTTGCGGCGATGATCGGCTATCGCAACGCCAACTCGCACGGCCACATCATCACGATCGAGGACCCGGTCGAGTACGTGCACCCGCACCGCAACTGCGTGATCACCCAGCGCGAGGTGGGCGTAGACACGGACTCGTGGGAGAACGCGCTCAAGAACACGCTGCGCCAGGCGCCGGACGTGATCCTGATGGGCGAAATCCGCGACCGCGAAACCATGGAGCACGCCATCGCGTTTGCCGAAACCGGTCACCTGTGCCTGGCCACGCTGCACGCCAACAGCGCCAACCAGGCGCTCGACCGCATCATCAACTTCTTCCCGGAAGAGCGGCGCGCGCAGCTGCTGATGGACTTGTCGCTCAACCTGAAGAGCCTGGTGTCGCAGCGCCTGTTGCCACGCCAGGAAGGCCGTGGGCGGATCGCCGCGGTCGAGATTCTGCTCAACACCCCGCTGATCTCTGACCTGATCTTCAAGGGCGAGGTGGCCGAGATCAAGGAGATCATGAAGAAGTCGCGCGAGCTGGGCATGCAGACCTTCGACCAGGCGCTGTTCGACCTGTACGAGAACCACATGGTCACGTTCGAAGACGCGCTGCGCAACGCCGATTCGGTGAACGACCTGCGGCTGCAGATCAAGCTCAACAGCAACCGGGCGCGCAGCTCCGACCTGTCGGCTGGCACCGAGCATCTGACCATCGTTTGATTGGCCCCCCAGTCGCTTCGCTCCTGCCCCCAAGGGGCGCCGCCCGTCGGACCGGCGAAGCCGGCTCCAAGGGCGTTGCTCGATAGGCGCGTCGCTTCGCTTGCTTGAAGGCGCATATGAGCACTAAAACTTACGACTCTGTTCCCTCCCGCCGCGTGGCCTTCCTGGGCCTCGGCGTCATGGGCTACCCGATGGCAGGCCACTTGCAGCGCGCCGGCCACCAGGTGACGGTCTACAACCGCACCGCGGCCAAGGCGGCGCAGTGGGTGGGTGAATATGGCGGTGCCAGCGATGCCACGCCCGAGGCGGCGGCCCAAGATGCCGACATCGTGTTCGCCTGCGTCGGCAACGACGACGACCTGCGTGCCGTGACCACGGGCGAGCGCGGCGCCTTTGTCGGCATGAAGCCGGGCGCGATCTTTGTCGACCACACCACCGCCTCGGCCGAGGTGGCGCGTGAGCTGAGTGCCGAGGCACGACTCCTCGGTTTGCAGTTCATCGACGCGCCGGTGTCGGGCGGCAACCTGGGCGCCATCAACGGCGCGCTCACGGTGATGTGCGGTGGCGACGCGGCCGCCTTTGCCACCATTCAACCGGTGGCAATGGCGTTTTCGAAAGCCGTCACCTTGCTCGGCGAGAGTGGCGCGGGCCAGCTGGCCAAGATGGTCAACCAGATCTGCATCGCCGGCTTGGTGCAAGGCCTGGCCGAGGCCATCGCCTTCGGCGAGAAGGCGGGGCTGGACATGAAGGCCGTGCTGGGTGTCATTGGCAAAGGGGCCGCCCAAAGTTGGCAAATGGACAACCGCGGGCCGACCATGGTTGACGGCAAGTTCGATTTCGGTTTTGCCGTCGACTGGATGCGCAAGGACCTGGGCCTGGTGCTCGATGAGGCCAAGCGCAATGGCGCACGGCTGCCGGTCACCGCACTCGTCGATCAGTTTTATGCCGACGTGCAGGCCCAGGGCGGCCAGCGCTGGGACACGTCAAGCCTGATCAAACGCCTGCGCTGACAGCGCCGGTGCACAGCGTGGATTCCCGCCGTCGCGGGAATGACCGCGGCGACCCATTGCACGCGCGTAGCGCCGTGCCCCATCAAGCAACGCCCGCGGAACCGGCTTTGCCGGGCCGCCAGGCGGCGCCCCTCGGGGGCAGGAGCGACAGCGACTGGGGGGCCTACTTCTTCGGTGCGCTGTTGGGGGCAATCTGGGCCAGTTCTGCGTCGGTGATCACTTCCACCACGCGCACCACTTTTTGCACGCCGCTGATGCTGCGAGTGAGCTCGGAGGCGCGCTCGGCTTCGCGCTCGGTCACACGGCCCAGCAGGAACACCGTGCCGCGCTCGGTCACCACCTTGAAGGCGTTGGCCGAGATGTCGCCAGCGTCGACCAGGGTTGCCTTGACCTTGCTCGTGACGAGCGCGTCGTTGGAACGGTTGCTCAAGGAGCTGGCCGTCATCACCGCCAGTTCATTGACCGTGGTGCGCACACCATCGACCTTGGCGACGGCTTGTTCGATGGCGGCCTTGTCGGCGTCGGTGGGCACCTCGCCGCTGAGCAGCACCATGCGGTTGTAGCTCGTCACGTTGACGTGGCCCCGGTCACCGAGGACTTCGCGCACGCGGGTGCTCGACTTGAACTCGATCGACTGGTCTTCGATCTGCGCGCCCGAGGTGCGCCGGTCGGTGGCCATCAACGAGCCGCCCACCACGGCGCCGCCGACCAGCAGGGCTGCACAACCGGTCAAGGTGGTGCTGGCGATCAGTGCGCCGATCACGGCGGTGCTGCGCAGGCGATTGAATGTCATCCGGGTCATGTGTTTTCCTGTTCTCCGAGCAATTGCAGGTCCACGGCGTCGCACAGGCAGTGCAACGCAAGGATGTGCACTTCCTGGATGCGAGCCGTGCGTTCGTGGGGCACACAGATGTGCACGTCAGTTTCAGTGAGCAGCTCGCTCAGCTTGCCGCCGTTGTGGCCGGTGAGCGCGATCACCGTCATGTCCTTGGCGTGGGCGGCTTCGGCAGCGGCCAGCACATTGGCCGAGTTGCCGCTGGTGGTGATGGCGATGAGCACGTCACCCGGTTGGCCGAGCGCCTGCACCTGCTTCGAGAAGATCTCGCTGAAGTTGTAGTCGTTGCCGATGGCGGTGAGGATGGAGCTGTCGGTGGTGAGCGCAATGGCCGCGAGGCCCGGGCGCTCGCGTTCGAAACGGCCGATGAACTCGGCCGCGAAGTGTTGTGCGTCGCTGGCCGAGCCGCCGTTGCCGCAGGCCAGCACCTTGCCACCGGCGGTGATGCAGCCGACCACGGCGCTCACCGCGTCGGCAATCGGGCGCGAGAGGATCTCGGCGGCCGCGTACTTGAGGTCGGCGCTGTCGAAAAATTGTTGCTGTATGCGTTGTTCAAGCATGGGCATGGATCATATGACACGGGGTGTGGCGACTAGGTTCCATGTCGTGGGCGCTCACTCGGCGTTGAAGGCCGCCTTCAACCACTGCAGCGCATCACCATCGATGGCCACCACGTCGAAGCGACACGGGGGTGGCGAAGCGAACTGCAGCAGGTAGTGCTGCGCCGCAAAGACGACGCGGCCTTGTTTGCCGCGCGTGACGCTGGCTGCGGCGCCGCCATGGTTCGCCGTGCGGCGCGAGCGCACCTCGACGAAGACCAGGGTGCCGTCGGTGTCGCGCACAATCAGGTCGACTTCGCCACCGCGGGCGCGCGGGCCGGCGGCCACTCGATAATTGCGCTGCACGAGCTTCAGGCCGTGGCGCACGAGGTGAGCCAGGGCCCGTGTCTCCGCTTCATCCCCAGCCCCTTTTTTTGTCTGCACTGCCGTGACCCTCGCCCCCTCGTTGATGCTGCAAGCGGCCCAGGCAGCCGCCGGCCTGCAGCAGTATCCCGCAGGGGCGCTCTACATCGTGGCCACGCCCATCGGCAACCTGGCCGACATGAGCTTGCGGGCGATCCACGTGCTTTCTCTGGTCGACGCAGTGGCCTGTGAAGACACGCGCCACAGCGCACCGCTTTTGCACCACCTCGGGCTGGACAAGCCCCTGCTCGCCGTGCATGAGCACAACGAGCGCGAAGCCGCCGGTGACGTGCTGGCGCGGCTGGCGCGCGGCGAGCGTGTGGCCTACATCAGCGATGCCGGCACGCCGGCCGTCAGCGACCCGGGCGCCGCCCTGGTGGCTGCGGCGCAGGCGGCAGGCTACCGCTGCATCCCGTTGCCGGGCGCCAGCAGTGCGCTCGCGGCGCTGAGTGTGGCGGGCGACACCCTCGGCGCGGGCTTCGTGTTCACCGGCTTCCTGCCCACGCGTGGGGCCGAGCGCCTGCAGGCCTTGAAAGCACTGGCGCTGCGTGACGACACCCAGGTGCTGTTCGAGGCCCCGCACCGCATCGACTCCCTGCTGCAAGGCCTGGCCGAGGTGTGCGGCGAGCGCAGCGTGACCGTGTGCCGCGAGCTGACCAAGCAGTTCGAGACCGTGGCCACGATGCCGGCCTCGCAGCTGCCTGCGTGGTTGGCGGCCGATTCCAACCGATCGCGCGGCGAGTTCGTGCTGGTCGTGCACGCGCTCAAGCCGAGTGTGAGCGACGACGGCGCGGCGGCGCACGACGCCACATTGCGCACCCTGCTCGCCGAGTTGCCGCTCAAGCAGGCGGTGGCGCTCGCCGCCGAACTCACCGGCGCACCCCGCAATGCGCTCTACTCCCGCGCCCTGGCATTGAAAGCCGACGCCGAAGGCTGAGGCAGCAGGCCCAGGTCGCCGAGCGACGCGCGCAATGCCTGGTGAAGTGGGGTCTGCGGCAGCGGGCCGATGAGGTCGCGCAGGCTCTGGTCGTCGAGCTGGTGCGGGCGCTGCCACAGGTAGCGCATCACCAGCAACTCGCGCCACATCGGGACAAAAAGTGCGCCCACGCGGATCAGGCCCCAGGGCAGGTTCGTTGCCTTGAGGTCTTGGCCCACTGCGGATTGCATGGCCTCATGCAGCTGCGCGCCGGTGACGGCATGGCCGGCAAAGTGGAGCGTGTGGTGGCCGGCCAACTCGGCATGCCGGTCGGCCACCCGCACGAAGGCCTGGGCCAGGTCGGGCAGGTAGGCCCAGGCATGCAGCGTGTCGAGCGCGCCGGGGTAGACGAAGCGGCCCTTGTTCACCCGTGAGGCCAGCGCCATGTCGAGCCACGTCCCAAGGCCCGGGCCGCCGAAGAAGTCACCCGCGCGGATCACGACACTGCGCAGGCCCGGTGTGGCGGCCATTCGCGCCTCGGCTTCGATGCGCAGGCGGGCCTTCGGCGTGTCACCGCGTTGCGGCGTGCTCGGGCTCAGCCGGGCGGGCAGCTCGCTGCCGTAGTTGTAGACGTTGCCCGGCAGCATCAGCAGGGCACCGCTCTCGCGGGCTGCGCCGATGGCCGCGTCGAGCAAGGGCAAGGCCAGCTTGTCCCATTCGGTGTAGGGCGGGTTGAGCGCGTGTATCACCACCTGCATACCTTGCGCGGCAGCGCGCAGTGCGTGGGTGTCGAGCGCCTCGCAGACCACCGCCTGCACCCGCGGGTGAGCCGCCAGCTTGGCGGGAAGGGGCTTGCGGGCCTGGGCCCGGACATTCCAGCCGGCGTCGGCGAAGGTGCTGGCCAGGGCTTGGCCGATGCGTCCGGCAGCGCCGAGGATGAGAACGTTTGAGGCCATGAATCGGCTCCGTTGTTGAGTGAGTGAACGGATTGTTCTGTGGCATCAACTTGAGCGTAAGATGGATGATTAAATGACTATCATTCATAAATGAATAGCTCGAGAGTGGTTTCGGAGCCCGACTGGTCTTTGCTGCGCGCCTTTCTGGCCGTGGCCGAAACGGGCTCGCTCAGCCGGGCGGCCGTCGATCTGGGCAGCAGCCAGCCCACGCTCAGCCGGCAGATGAGCGAGCTGGAAGCCCAGACGGGGCAGGCCTGTTCGAACGCACCCGGCGAGGGGTGCGCCTCACCGAGGCCGGCGAAGCCCTGCGGCTGCCGGCCCTGCGCATGCGCGAGCACGCGCGAGAGTGGTCCTTGGCGGCGGCGGGGCGATCGACCACCCTGGCCGGCACCGTGCGCATCACTGCCAGCGAAGTGATGAGCGCCTACGTGTTGCCGGCGGTGCTGCGCGGCCTGCGCGAGGCGCACCCCGAGATCCAGATCGAGCTTGTGCCCAGCGACAGGCTCGAGAACCTGCTGGAGCGAGACGCCGACATCGCCTTGCGCATGGTCAAGCCGACGCAGACCGCACTGGTGGCGCGCAAGCTGGCCGATTTGCCGATGCGCGCTTATGCCCACCGCGACTACATCGAGGTGCACGGCATGCCGACGCTTGCCAACATCCAGACGCACCAATGGGTGGGCTTCGACCGCTCCGACCAGATGATCCGCGGCTTTCGCGCCGCAGGCATCGAGGTGACGCGCGAGTTTTTCGGTTTTCGCTGCGATCACCAGATCGTGTGTTGGCAGGCCGTGCGCGCCGGCGTGGGCATCGGCGTAGGCCTGGACTGTGTGGCACAGGTCGCACCGGAGTTGGTGCGGGTGCTGCCGGAAATCCCCGTGCCCGCCTTGCCCTTGTGGATCACGGCGCACCGCGAGCTGCGCGGTACGCCGAGACTGAAACTGGTCTTTGATGCGCTGACGAGTGCGCTGAAGACCTGAGAGCGGCTACTTGCCGGTTTGCGCGTCGTGCTTCTGCGCGCGGATGTCCTTGCTGGCGGCGTTCTGCATCTTGTGCAGCTTGCGGCGCTCGTGCGGGGTCACCTTTCCGTCGGCCTTGGCCTTGTCTTCGGCCTTGTTGATCGCGGCTTGTTCTTTCTCCAGGCGGTAGGTTTCCTTGGCGTTCAGCTCGCCCGAAGCCACACCGTTCTGGATGCGCTTGTCCTGGTTCACTTCGCGTTGGTCGACACGCGGCGTTTGCGGCGCGGAAGCGGCTTGCGCAAAGGCGCTGAAGCTTGCAATCGCGAGGGTGGCCGTAACGGCCAGGGTCTTGAGATTCATCATGGTGCGTTTTCCTTCAAAGTGGTGTCGTGGTTGTTGTGCAGCACGCCCCACACAACGCCACCCCCTCGATCACGGCAGACACACCCCAGGTAAAGAACTGTGAAACGCGCAGCAGGGTCTTTGCCCACCCGCCGGCGGGGCGCCGCTCCTACAATGTTTCGATGATTTCTCGCGAACCCACCCTCGAGCGTCTGGCGGTCGCCAGGTCGCTGCTGCTCGAACCCTTCGGCCTGACCGACGCGACACTCTCGCGGGCGCTGGCCACCATCGCCGAGCACCGCATCGACGACGCCGACCTCTACTTCCAGTACACGCGCAGCGAGGGCTGGAGCCTCGAAGAGGGCATCGTCAAATCGGGCAGCTTCGGCATCGACCAGGGTGTGGGCGTGCGCGCGGTCGCGGGTGAAAAAACCGCCTTTGCCTACTCCGATGACATCTCCGAAGCTGCCTTGATGGATGCGGCACAAACCGTGCGCACCATCGCTGCCGCGGGCCAGAGCAAGAGCGTCAAGATCACCGGCAAACACCGCGTGGCCGGCAGCCGGGTTCTTTACGCGCCGATGGACCCGATCGCCACGCTCGACAGCACACAAAAAGTGGCGTTGCTCGAGAGGGTTGAAAAACTGGCGCGCGCCAAAGACCCGCGCATCAAGCAAGTGATGGCCGGTGTGGCGGCCGAATATGACGTGGTGCTGGTGGCGCGTGCCGACGGCACCCTGGCCGCCGATGTGCGCCCGCTGGTGCGCCTGTCGGTGACGGTGATCGCCGAGCAGACCATTGCCGGCGAAGTGCGCCGCGAAGTGGGCAGTGGTGGTGGTGGCGGCCGTTTTGGCCTCGGCTACTTCCACGACAGCATGATCGAAAGTTATGTGGACGACGCCGTCAAGGCCGCGCTCACTAACCTCGAATCGCGCCCCGCCAAGGCCGGCGAAATGAGTGTCGTGCTCGGCCCCGGGTGGCCCGGCGTGTTGTTGCACGAAGCCATCGGCCATGGCCTCGAAGGCGACTTCAACCGCAAGGGCTCGAGCGCCTTCAGCGGCCGCATCGGCCAGCGTGTGGCCGCCAAGGGCGTGACGGTGCTCGACGACGGCACCATCCCCGACCGCCGCGGCTCGCTCAACGTCGACGACGAAGGCAATGCCAGCCAACGCAACGTGCTGATCGAAGACGGCATCCTGAAGGGCTACATCCAGGACTCGATGAACGCCCGCCTGATGGGCGTGGCGCCCACCGGCAATGGCCGGCGCGAGAGTTATGCCGCCGTGCCGATGCCGCGCATGACCAACACCTACATGCTGGGTGGCGACAAGACGAAAGAAGAAATCATTGCCGGCCTGAAGCGGGGGCTCTACGCCACCAACTTCGGCGGCGGGCAGGTCGACATCACCAGCGGCAAATTTGTGTTCTCCGCGAGCGAGGCCTTCTGGGTCGAGAACGGCAAGATCCAGTACCCGGTGAAGGGCGCCACCATCATCGGCAACGGGCCTGACGCACTCACCCGCGTCAGCATGATCGGCAACGACATGAAGCTCGACACCGGTGTCGGTGTCTGCGGCAAAGAAGGCCAGAGCGTGCCGGTGGGTGTGGGCCAGCCCACGCTGCGCATCGACAAACTCACCGTAGGCGGCACGGCATGAGCATCAGCCGCGCAGAGCGCAGGCTGCCATCAAGCCACAACGCACGCAACGGGCTTGGCCCGGCCGTTGAGTTGGCGCCCCTTGGGGGCAGGAGCGCAGCGACTGGGGGGCCAAATCCCCACCGTGCTACATTCGCGGCCATGCGTTCCGCCAGCTTTTTCTTTGCCTACTTTTGGTTCTCGCACCGCACCGGCGGCGGAGAGACGAGCGCGTAGGCCAAAGAAAACGCACCGAACTCACCAAACCGCCGGGATGCCCCGGCGGTTTTTTTTTGCCCTCCCAGATTCACGCCACACACCCACACCACCGCGAGGAGAACCCAAATGAATGCCAAGTCCACCAGCGCTGCCGAGGGTTGGTCAGCCCCCGTCGACAAGACCGGACAGACCGACGACGAAAGGATCATTGACGTGATGCCCTTGCCTCCCCCCGAGCACCTGGTGCGCTTCTTCCCCATTCGCGGCACCGCGGCCGAAGCGTTGATTTCCGAAACCCGCCAGCGCGTGCGCAACATCATGTCGGGTCAGGACGACCGCCTGCTGGTCATCATCGGCCCCTGCTCCATCCACGACCCGGTCGCCGCCATCGAGTACGCCCGCAAGCTGCGTGAGCAGCGCGAAAAATACGCCGACACGCTGGAGATCGTGATGCGCGTCTACTTCGAGAAACCACGCACCACCGTCGGCTGGAAGGGTCTGATCAACGACCCCTACCTCGACGAGAGCTACCGCATCGACGAAGGCCTTCGCATCGCTCGCCAGCTGCTGACCGAGATCAACAAGGTGGGTGTGCCGGCCGGCAGCGAGTTCCTCGACGTGATCTCGCCGCAGTACATCGGTGACCTGATCTCGTGGGGCGCGATCGGCGCGCGCACGACCGAGAGCCAGGTGCACCGCGAGTTGGCTTCGGGCCTGTCGGCGCCGATCGGCTTCAAGAACGGCACCGACGGCAACATCCGCATCGCGACCGACGCCATCCAGGCGGCCGCCCGCCC
>NZ_JANOCG010000341.1:0-12048 GCF_031412075.1 Rhizobacter sp. | reverse complement strand
GCCGGCGCAGCCGCGCGATGTGTTCATGTTCTTCATCAGCGCGGCCAAGGAGCGCAACCCGGCGGCGGCGATGGCGTTGATCGAGCGCCTGCGCGGCTGAGTTTTGCTCGTCATTCCCGCGGAGGCGGGAATCCAGGAGCCTGCCGCGCGCCCCCTCCGTTCGGGCTGAGGTATCGAAGCCTTGTGCCGCTTCGCGTCGTGGGTCTTGTTCACTGCGTGAGGCCGCGCCGGGAGTTCGGCCCGGCGGCCGACCTCCTTTCTTGTATCGACAAGAAAGGAGGCAAAGAAGCGACCCCAGCCGACTCGGCCCTCGCGATGCGAGGGCTGCCTTGCGCTGCTCGGTCTTTGCGGGTCGGGCAGAACTCGCTACGCGGCCTGCGGCCGCTGCGCTCAAACAACCGCCCGAAGTTTGTTGTTGATGCGCGCTACGCGCGCTCCCGCAAAGCCCTGTGCTGCTCAGCTCGTCCGAAGGGGGAGACCAACACCAGCCGGCCTCGCTTCGCTTCGGCTTGGCTTCGCTTCGCCTTGCCGCAATGACAACTCAGACCTCACGGCTTGGTCGCCACTCGCTTCAACTCCATCTCCGCCAGCGCGTGCTCGCGGTAGGGCGTGGCGTTGATCTCGACGGTGCGCTGGAACATGCGGCGGGCATCGTCGGTCTGGCCGCGTAGCAGCAGTTGCTGGCCCACGTAGAAGTAGGCCTCGGTGAGGTTGAGCCGCTCCATGCGCTTGTCTTGCCGCGCCAGCTTGAGCAGCTCGCTCTGGTCGGCCTGGCCGGCCAGGTAGTGCAGCAGCACGCCGGGCCAGGCGCCCTTGTCCGCCTCGGGGAGGAAAGGGCCGAGCGCGGCCTTGCCCTTGCCGCCGGAACGTTCGGCCGACAGGTAAAGCCAGGTCAGTGCGAACACCCGGTCTTCGCCCGAGCTGTCTTGCGCCGCCTGGCGGAAGGACTGCTCGGCCTGTGCGTACCGGCCCTGGTAGTACAACGCGCCGCCAATGCCGCGGTCGAGGAAGGCGCGGCTGCTCGGGTTCTTGTACTGCTGCATCGCGGCCACCGCTTCGTCGGCGCGGCCGAGTGACAACAGGGCCAGGCCCCGTGTGTAGTGCGCATAGCCTCCTTCGGGGGCGGCAGCGAGTGCACCGTCGGCATCGGCGAGCGTGGCCGACGGGTCGTTGAGCATGCTGTTGGCGATGGCGCGGCGCTCCAGTGCGGCGGCGGCCAGCGGGCTGTCGGGGCCGGCGCGCTGCAGGGTTTCGGTGGCGAGCAGGCGCTCGACCTCCTGGCGCACCACGATCTCGCGCAAGGTGTCGGTCTGGTCGCCGAGCTTGCGGTACACACGGCGCTCGATTTCGCCAAAGGCGCTGCGCAGGCCGTCGAAATCGAGCAGCGGCAAGCGGGCCGTCACGCCACCCAGCTTGCGCGCCGCCTGCACCCGCTCGCGAAAGCGCGCCAGGTCGGCCGGCAACACGGTGTCGGAGCGGCGGTCGTAGGTGAGCAGGTAGTGGAGGGTGTTGCCGTCGAGCTCGTAGCGCGCGGACAGGTTGAAGTGTTTGTCGCCCACTTCGCTGGGGGCGGGCGGCTGCGACGTGAATTTGCGCGGCCCGATCAAGCGCACACGGTGTTTCACCTGCTGCGGCTGGTCAACGAGATAGGGCATCTCGCGCCTGGCCTCGCGCGGGCCGACCAGGCTGTCGAGCAGCTCCAGCGCCGGCACCTCGACCGACAAGGCACCACGGTCGTACTGGCCCAGGCCGGGTGCTTCGTATTTCAGTTCCAGCTCGAACAGGTTGGCCTCTCGGTCGTCGCGCACCACGGGTGCGGCGGTGGCCTTCAAGCCGGGCAGCATGCGCGCGTAGGCGCCGGCGATGGCGCTGGCCACGCGCTCGACGCCGCCTGCGCTCACATTGCTGCGCCAGCCCTCGGCGGCCAGGCCGCGCGCTCGCACGATCGAGGTGAATTGCGGCACGCGTCGCAGGTCGGAGGCGTCCCACACCGACTCGTATTCCTGGCTTTGCACCTGGCCGGGTGCGGGCTCCAGGCGAGCGAGTGTGGTGCTGCCCGGGTCGACCACCAGGCTCAGGCCGTAGTTGACAAAACCCCGCGTCTGCAACCGGCGACCCTGCTTTTGGATCGTTGGGTCGAGCCAGTAGACGGTGTCGTTGAGCGCCAGCCGGGTGATGACGTGATCGAACTGGTCGTGCGAGGGCAGGTAGTCGGCCACGCCGCGGTTGCGGTGCACCGAGATCAGCGCGGGTTTGGCGTCGAAGTCGAGGCGGCGCAGGATGGCGTTCAACAAGGCCACCTTGTCCTTGCAGTCGCCCAGCCGCTCGGCGTAGGTCTTGGCCGGGGTCTTGGGGCGGTGCGAACTTTCGCCCAGGCTCACGCTGAAGTAGCGCACCTCGTCTTGCACGAACTCCAGCACCTCGGAGGCCAGCTGCTCGCGTGACAAACCCTTGCCGCGCCAGGCTTCGATGCGCGCCGTGAGCTCGGGCCCCAGCTCGCCGGGGTTGGTAAACAGCTCGTCGGCCCAGCCGGCGACCTGCTGCCAGTCGGCGTAGTCGCTCACGTGCAGCGCGGGGAAGACCTTGAACCACGGCGGCACGTTTTCTTCGAGCGTCACCGCCGGCACATCGCGGCGTGTGAGCTGCAGCACCTGCCGGCCCCCTTCGACCACAGACTCGGGCACCACGTCGCTGCGGATGCCACGGGTGTGCAGCGTGCGGCCGCGCGGGTACGTCAACCGCCATTGCAGCTCGTCGACCGCCGCGCCGAAGCCGAGCTGGTAGGTCTCGGCAAAGTGGCCCTTGTAGATGGGGTTGGCGCCATGCACCGTGTAGGCCACCTCGACCACGTCGCCCACCCGCACGTCGTTCAGCAGCACCAGCAGGGTCTGCACGCCGGTGAGCGTTTGCCGCTCGAGCGCTTCTTCGCGGCGCAGCAGCTCGATGCGGGCGTCTTTCAGCCGGTCGAGGCGGGCGCCGTTGCGTTGCACCGAGGCCTCGTGCACCGTGAGCGTCTGGTAGGCGGGGTTGAAGTAGAGCTCGCCTTTCGAGACCACCTGCAGCCCCGCTGCTTCGGTGGCCACGGAACGGGTGCGGGTGTAGACCTGCTGCGACGCGTCGGCCCCCAGCAGGGTCTGGGTGTCGATCAGCAGCAGGCGGTAACCGAGGCCGCCGCTGGCGGCTACAGGTGCGGTGGTCGAGGCGGGTTTGGCGGGCTTGACCCAGTCGGGCGTCTTGCCGAAGCGGTAGCTGCTGGCTGCCGGCGCCTTGGCGCTGGTTTTACCGGCGGGTTTGGCTGCGGTTTGCGCCAGCGCCCCCATCGGCATCGCCAGCGCGGCGGCCCACAACAATGCGTGGGTCAACACGCGGGGCCAGCGGGCGGGGCGGCGGCAAAGTGTGGGCATGGCAGAACTTCCAGTCTGCGGCCATTATCTTCAGAGGGCTGGTGCTGCACGGGCCCGCTCGCAGTGAAACAAGTGAAGCAATGCACTACCGCGTGACCCTTGTGCGCAGCGGCCCGCAGTTCAGGCGCTGGCAGCCCCGCTCACTGCCGGTGTGTCGCCTGCTTCGGGGCAGGAGAGCGCGAAACGTCGCGGAACAGCAGCATGTCCAGCAGCCGCCCCGAGGCGCCTTGGTAGAAGCCCTGGGCCCGCACGGGGGCGTCGGCCGGCGGGTTCTGAAAGGTGCCGAAGACCATGTCCCACAGCGGCAGGTCGGCGTAGTTGTGGGCATGCACGCCGCGGGCATGGTGCACACGGTGGCTTTCGGGGCGCTGCACCAGAAAGCCCAGCCAGCGTGGTGTGCGCAGGTCGGCGTGCTGGAAGACCGCGAGAAAGGTCAGCGCGCCGCTCGCCAGCGCGCCGGCTTCGGGCGTGAGGCCGAGCACCGGAAACAGCACCAGGCTGGACAGGCTCACGAACAGCAGCACGTCGACCGGGTGCAGGTAGTAGGCGCCCCAGGCGTCGAGGCTTTCGGCGCTGTGGTGCATCTGGTGGCCCAGGCGCCACAGCCAGTCGTGCCGGTGGGCCATGCGGTGGTACCAGTAATGCGCGAGCTCGTAGCACAACACACCCATGGCCGCGCCGCCGAAGGTGCCGAGCGCGCTGCTGTCGAGCAGGCTGGCACCCCCGAAGAAGGTGGCCCAGGCCATGCCGATGGCCAGCGAGAGTGCGAAATTGACGGCCGTGACGACGAAGGCCCGGCTGCGCCACCAGCGGCTGCGCTCGTCGGCATGCGCGCGGTAAAAGAAGTCGAGCAACAGGAAGGCTGGCAACAGGGCCAGGGTGATCAGTTCAAGCCATGACATGGGGGCTCCTCTTGGGAATGAAACGTTGGGCGGCAATGTAGGAAGGCAGCGTCCGCGCGGCGTCCGCCGGGCTGCGGCGAAAATGCGGCCACCACGTCACTGGCTGGCGCCCCGTGTCCTCCAAGCCCCCCGCACCCCACATCGAATTGCAGCTGCACGCCTACCCGGCGCTGCAGTGCGATGGGGTGGCCGCGCCGCTCAAGCTCAGGCACGGCCTGGCGCTGATCGCCTACCTGGCCGAAGCCGGCCGCAAGGTCTCGCGAATGCAGTTGGCGGCCTTGTTGTGGCCACAGGCCGACGAAGCGCTGGGCCGTGGCCGGCTGCGCCGCCTGCGGCACGAGACCCACACCAGCCTGGGCTGCGAGCTGGTGCTGGCCGATGCCGACATGTTCTGGCTCGCCGCCACCCAGGTCGACGTGCACGCGGTGCGCGACAGCGCCCGGGCCCTGCTCGATGCATTGCCCGACACCTGGGCGGCCGACGACATCGAGCGTGTGCTCGCCCCCACCGCCCATCTGCTGCTCGACGGCTTTTCGATCGACTCCGACAACTTCGCCGCCTGGCTCGACGCGCACCGCGCCGATCACCAGCGCCTGCTGGCCCGCGCCCTGCAGCGTGTGGCCGATCACCTGGCCGCCGGGGTCGACCCGCACCGTGCCATCGACGCCGCGCAGCGCCTGATCGCGCACGACGCCTGCTCGGAAGGCGGTTACGCCGCGCTCATCACCGCCCACGGCCAGCTCGGCGAAACGGCGGCGATGGAGGCCGCCTACTTCCGCTGCGCCGAGGTGCTGCGCGCCGAGTTGGGCGTGCGGCCTTCGGCGCGGGTCGAGGCGGCTTATGCCGGGGCGCGGCACGAGGCCGAGCCGGCTTTGGCGTCATTGCCGCGCCTGCCACGCATCCGCTTTGCCCAGACGCCCGAAGGCGCGGTGGCGTACAGCCTGCAAGGCGAGGGCCCGCAGACGGTGGTGATCGTGCCCGGCCTGTTGTCGCACCTCGAAGTGGCGTTCGACGAGCCGCGCATCAGCCGCCACCTCGCCCGCCTGGCCGAGCGCTACCGCGTGGTGGTGATCGACCGCCGCGGCACCGGGCTCTCCGAGCGTGTGGGTGTGCAACCGACTGCGCTTGCGGCGCGCGAAGACATCACCGCCGTGCTCGACCACCTGGGCCTGTGCAAGGCCTGGATCTTTGGTGCCTCGGTGGGCGGCACCATCGCGGTGGAATTTGCCGCGACCCTGCCGGAGCGTGTGCTGGGCCTGCTGTTGTTTGGCGCCAGTGCGCGCGGCGCCTGGGCCAGCGATTTCCCGTGGGCGATGAAGCCCGAGGCGATGACCCAGTGGCTCGTGATGTTGCGCGACGGCTGGGGCGAGGCCACCAGCGTGGCGGCGTTTGCCCCCTCAGCCGCCAACGATCCCGAGGTGCACGCCTGGTGGGCGCGCATGCTGCGCACCGCGGCCTCGCAAAACGGCATCGAGCAGATCCTGCGCGAGTTCCATGCGATGGACGTGCGCCAGCACCTGGCCGCCGTCCGCGCCCCGACGCTGGTGATGCAGCGCCAGGGCGACCGCATCGTGCGCGAAGGCGCGGGGCGCTTTCTCGCCGCCGGCATCCCCGGTGCGCAACTGCTCCTGATGCCAGGTGACGACCACTGGTGGTGGCATGGTGACGCCGAAGCGGTGCTGCACGCCACGCAGCAGTTCATCGACCGGCACGCGGGCGGCTCAGCCTCCTTACCCGCCTGACAGGCTGCGTGTGTCGTGCTGCGTGGCCGCGTCGAGGTGGCGGGTGCAGTCGAGCAGCTCCACCGCATGCGGCGGGGTTGCGCCGAGCACGCTGATCGAGGTGTTGCCGATGCGCGGAGGCTCGTTGTCATCGGCCCGCTGCGCGTGGTGCGCCAGCAGTGCACGGATCACCAGGCCGTGCGTCACCACCGCCAGGTTGCCGCAGAGCGAAGCGCGCAGCGCCACCATGTGCTCGAAGGCCTGCGCCACACGGGCCAGAAAAGTGGCACCCGATTCACCGCCCGGTGGCGCTTCGTCCATCGTCAGCGGGTTGAAACCCAGCGTGTCGTAAGGCTGGCCACGCAGGTCACCGAAGTTGCGTTCGTGCAGCAGCGCGGTGGTGGTGAAGGGCAGGCCGGTGGCGGCTGAGATGGCCTGTGCCGTGCTCAGCGCACGCGGCAGGTCGCTGCTCACGATGCCGGCGAGCTGCATGCCCGCCAGGCGCTGCGCCACCGAGCGCGCCTGTGCCATGCCGTTGTCGCTGAGTGGTGTGTCAGCCGGCTGCAGCATGCGGGTCACGTTGAGCGGCGTTTCACCGTGGCGCACGAGGATGATGGACATGGCCGTGTCTGCTTTCTGTGGGCGAGGCAATGCTGCATTGTCATCACCCGCGAACAGCCCCGCAGCCACCTTGGCGACGCGGGAATGCCAGACTTGCGGCCCTTTCCAGAATCGTCAAAGTGCTTGCCATGAAAGCCTCCGACACCGCACCGCTCGACATCACCGCCGCTGAGCGGCCACCCCGTCCCGCCGCCACCTTGGTGGTGGTGCGCGACGCGCCTGGCGGCATGCAGGTGCTGCTGCTGTGCCGCGCCGAACGTGGCGACCACAACAGCGGCGCCTGGGTGTTCCCGGGCGGCACCATCGACAACAGCGACGCGCAGTGGCGCGCCCACTGCACCGGCAGCAACGACACGGCGGTGAGCGCCCGCCTGAGCCTGCCCGAGGGTGGGCTCGACTACTGCATCGCCGGCATCCGCGAGTGTTTTGAAGAAAGCGGCCTGCTGTTTGCCACCGATGCGCGCGGCGCGCAGATCGCGCTACAAGGCGAGGCCGCCACGCGCCTGGGCGAATGGCGCGGGCCCTTGCACCGTGGCGAGCGCAATCTGGGCGCGCTGTGCGAGTCCGAGGGCTTGAAGCTCGACGTCGATCAACTCGTCTACTTCAGCCACTGGCTCACGCCGCAAGGCCGCGCCAAACGATTCGACACGCGCTTCTTCCTGGCGCTCGCACCGCCCGCACAAACCGCCGAACACGACGGCGCTGAAATGGTGGCGATGGAATGGCTGCGCCCGAGCGAGGCCCTGGCCCGCAGCGACTCGCTCAAGCTGATGGGGCCGACCCGCGCCACGCTCAGCGCCATCGCCCACTTCGACAGCGCCACGGCGTTGATGGCCTGGGCGCGCCAGCCGCGCGAGGTGAGCCTGATCAACCCGCGCATCGGCATGGGCCACCAGGGCCTGCGCCCGGTGCTGCCCACCGAACACGCCTGGGCCGAGATGGGCCGCATCGACCCGCTGGGCCATGGCACCGCGTGGTACGAGATCGTGCCCGGCCGCGCGGTCAAACTCTCGGCGCATGTGATCCGCGTCACCGCGCCCAACGCGAGCGTGATGACCGGCCCCGGCACCAACACCTACCTGGTGGGCGGTGGTGCCCTCAACGAGTGGGCCGTGATCGACCCGGGGCCGGCGCTGCCCGAGCATGTGGAAGCCATCCTGGCCGCATCGCCCGGCCCGGTGCGCTGGATTCTGGCGACCCACACCCACATGGACCACTCGCCCGCCTCGGTGTCGCTCAAGCAGCACACCCACGCCCAGGTGGGCGGCCGCCAGCCCGACCACCCGCACAAACAAGACAGCAGCTTCGCCCCGGACCGTGTGCTCCACGACGGCGAGCGCATCGAGCTCGGCCCGAACGTCACGCTGCGTGTGATCCACACCCCCGGCCATGCGTCCAACCACCTCTGCTACCTGCTCGAAGAAGAAAAAACCCTCTTCACCGGCGACCACGTGATGCAGGCCTCGACCGTGGTGATCAACCCGCCCGACGGTGACATGGCGGCCTATATCAACTCATTGCGCGCGCTGCTGCACGAAGACATCGACTGGCTCGCCCCCGGCCACGGTTTCCTGATGGCCCAGCCGCGCAAAGCCATTCAGGCGGTGATCGACCACCGCCTGAAACGCGAAGCCAAGGTGTTGGGCAAGGTGCGCGAGCATGGCCCGGCCACGCTGGAGCAACTGCTGCCCTTTGCGTACAACGATGTCGACCCGCGCATGCTGCCGGTGGCAGCAAGGTCGTTGCTGGCGCACTTGAACAAGTTGCAGGTGGAGGGTGGGGTGAGCGAAGTGACGGGGCATTGGCAGATCACGGCGAAGGCCTGAGCGCCGCCAGCACCTCCCCCACGATGCGGTTGGTCTCTTCGATGTCGTCACCCCGCACATGCGACACGCTCATTCGCACGATCACCAGGCGCTGTGACGGGATCACCACCACAAACTGGCCCATGAAGCCGCGAGCGAAAAAGGTGTCGGGCGGCGCCGAGGCCAGGCCCCAGGGCACGCCCCAACCGGGCACGTTGCCGGGCACGCGGTTGGTCCAGAAGCCCGCGCCGTAGCCGGTGGCCAAGGTGGGTGTGGTCGATTGCGCCACCCAGCCGGCGGGGAGGATGCGGCGCCCGCCCACCACGCCGTCGTCGAGGTAGAGCTGGCCGAAGCGGGCCCAGTCGCGCGGTGAGGCGAGCATGTGCGAGGCGCCCACGGGGGTGCCCGTGGCCTCGAAATCCAGCGTGACGTGGCGCATGCCCAGCGGGCCGAAGAGTTCGTTGTGGGCGAAGCGCAGCACGTCATTCGCGTTGCCACCGACCGCATCGCGCACGATGCGTGACAGCAGGATGTAGTTGGTGTCGGTGTAGGACCAGCGGGTGCCGGGTGCGACGGCCAGTGGCGCTGCGGCCGCCGCGGCCGCTTTGTCACGCACGCTGTACATGATCTGCGTGCTCGAATCGAAGCCGGAGTTGTCCTGCAACAAGTCGAGGCCCGAGGCCTGACGCAACAGGTGCTCGATGGTGATGGCGTGGCGCGGGTCGCTCGGGGCGCGCCATTCGGGCAACGGCGCGGGCTGTTGCAGCGAGAGCCGGCCTTGTTGCACCAGCGCACCGATGAGGGCGTTGGTCACCGATTTGGTCATCGAGAAGCCGAGCACCGGGGTGTCGACGCCGTACCCCGGCGCGTAGGTTTCGCCGATCAGCTGGCCGTTGTGCAGCACCACCACGGCCTTGGTGTTGTGGGGCGGTGGCGAGAGGGCGCGGGCCAGGGCGGCGGCGAGCGGGGTGTTGGGGGTGTGAACCCGCTCTGGCCCGGCGATCTCTGGGAGCAGTGCTGGCTGGGCGCCGATGGCCGGCGGCGCGGGCGCGGGCTCGATGGCCACGCTGGCGGGCAGGGCCACGCAGCCGAGGCCGCCGCGGTGCCGGGCCCGGCTCTCGAAGAGGCCGACCATCGAGACCGTGACCTCACGCTGCGCCGTGTCCACCTGGCGGCGCAGCGCCCAGGCGAACGGGCCCATGCCGGGCAAAGGTTTCACACGCTCGGCGTAGGCGATGTCAGGGTCGATGCCGGAGACAAAGGTGTCGTCGCAGATCAGGTGGCTGGTGAGGCCGGTGGCCACGCGGGCGGCTTTGTCGACACGCCAGGAGGCGCAGCCGGACACGGCGGCGGCCGCCACCACAGCGAGCACGATGAGTTTCAGGGGCAGGTGTTTCAAGGCCAGGTCTCCAGTCGGGAAAGAAGGCCTTCACTGTGCAAACGCCACCGCCTGGCGTCTTGCCGATTCTGAAATTCACTTGCCGATTTGAAGAATCGGCATGAAAAAGCTCAGCTTTTGTCGCGCGCGGCCGCCGCGCCGCGCTCCACGTTGATGGGAATCAGCAACAACAGCCCGACGATGAAGAACACGCCGGTCGACAGAATCGCCAACCGATGGTTGCCGCTGGTGAGCACCGTCACCACGCCGTAGGTGACCGGGCCGACGATGGCCGCAAGCCGCACCGCAAACGTCCACAAGGCGAAAAACTCGGCCCGGTGTTCGCTCGGAGCAAACAGCCCGGCCATCGCCCGCCCGGCCGACTGGCTGGAGCCCATGCACAAACCGGCGATCACCGCCGCCACCCAGAACAGCCCCGGGCTGGTGGCCATGACGGCCAGCACCGTCATCACCACCCAGCCGGCCAGCGTGACGGCGAGCGCTCGTTTGTGGCCGATGCGGTCTTGCCAGTAGCCGAAGCCAAACGCCCCGAGTGCGGCTGCGATGTTGACCAGGAAGACGAGCGCCATGGTCTGCGCCTGCTTGAAGCCCAGCGCCTGCTCGGCATACACGGCGGCCAAGGCAATCACCACCGAGATGCCCGCCTGGTAGCTTGCACCACAGGCCAGCAGCCAGGAGAAATCTCGAAACTGCCGGGCTCGGCGCCAGGTGTTCGCCAGGCGCTCGACCGACGCGCGCAAGCCGGCCTGCCGAAGGGCCTGCGCCTGCGCCTGTGGCACCGCCCGTTCACGCAACAACAAGAAGGTGGCGAGTGACGCCAGGCCGTAGACGCCAGCGGTGATCATCATCGTGACCGGCACGAACGAGGTGGCCGGCTCGCCGCGCGCCTGTGCCGTCAGCACATACGCCAGGCTGAGACCCAGCGACAACATGCCGCCGAAGTAACCGAAGCTCCAGCCCCAGCCCGACACCCGGCCGAGCGCTTCGCGTTTGGCGAGCTCGGGCAAGAAGGCGGCGGTGAGCGACTCGCCGATGGCGTAGAAGGTGTTCGACAACACCACCGCCGCCACTGCCCAGGCCACGTCGCCGCGGCCCGCGAAGGCCAGCATCATGGTCGCTGCCACGCAGCCCGCGGTGCTGATCGCCAGCAGGCGTTTCTTGTTGGCGCGCAGGTCGGCGTAAGCGCCGAGCGCCGGCATCACGATCATCACCAGCACGCTCGATAGGGCCAGCGTCAGCGTCCAGGCCAGCGTGGCCCACTGCGCACCTTGTGCCACCACGCCGACGAAGTAGGCGTTGAACACCGCCGTGAGCACGACCGTGGTGTAGCCCGAGTTGGCGAAGTCGTACATGGCCCAGCCGAAGACTTCGCGTTTGCGCACGCCCTCGTTGAGGGCTTCTTGGGGGAACAGTGGCATGGCGAGGTCGGGGCGCCGGCTCAAGGGAGCGTCGTCGGGCCCGAGTGTGCCGCGTGGTGCGCCAACGTGCACCAACTTTCGTGGCGCGGCTTGCGGGCCGCGCACAACCATCGGCCTGGCGTCAGGCGATGTAGAGATCGACCCCGAGCGCGCTGGCGGGCCGGGGTGCGCGGCGGCGGTCGGTGCTGGCGGCGGCCAGCGTGCTCATCTTGGGCAAACCTTTCAACAGGTCGGCGGCCACGGCCTCGCCGCTGGCGAAATGGGCCTCGCCTCTGGCGAAGGGGGCACCGCGGCGCGGCTGGGCAACAGGCTGCAAGGTCGGCGTGGGCGGGGCAGGTGAAAACAGTTCGCGGGGCAGAAACAGGGCGTCGCTCATGGCGTCTCCGATCAGGCTTTGCACTGAGCGTGACTGTGGCGGCGTGCAGTTTCGCGCGGGTTTCAAACCACCCGCGCTTTGTTTCATTGGTTGCGGCAGGGGTGCGGCCGGCTCAGGAATTCAGAACTTCTGATTTCCGTTCGCCCTGAGCCTGTCGAAGGGTGCGCAGTGCACGGCGCTGGCTTCGACAAGCTCAGCCCGAACGGTGAGGGAAATCAAAAGTCCCCCGCCTCTCAGGCCGCCGTGCTGCGCGCGTTCTCTTTTTCCTGCAGCTCGCGCCACATCACCTTGCCCGTGCCCGACTTGGGCAAGGCCTCGACAACCTCGACGATGCGCGGGATCTTGTAGGCCGCCATGTTGGCGTGCGACCAGTCGATGATCTCTTGCTCGCTCACCTGGCCG
>NZ_JANOCG010000340.1:0-3131 GCF_031412075.1 Rhizobacter sp. | reverse complement strand
GCGGCACGGTGCGTGCGCCTTCGGCAGCGGCTTTCGCTTTCGCGTCACCGGTCAGCTTGCCCATGTGGGCGGTGCCGGGTGAGGGCGGGTTGGCCAAGCCGCCCTCGGGGTTGGTGTCGATCAGTTGTTGTTCGCGCTGGTTCCACAGGTCGAGCATCGGCTTGTCGGGCAGGCAGCCGATCAGGCCGGGGTGGATGAGGCCGGCGAACTTCACACCCGGCACGTGGCGTGACGTGGTGTACAGGCCGTGAAAATCCCAGATCGACTTTTGCGCCTGCGGGAAGTGCTCGGTGAGAAAACCACCGCCGTTCTTCTTGCTGAAGAATCCGTTGAAGCCCCACAGGCTGTCGTCTTTCGCGCCGATGTCGAGCAGGTCGACGACCAACAAGTCGCCAGGCTCGGCGCCCTTCACGCCGACCGGGCCGCTCAGGTAGTGCACCGTGGTGAGGTCGATGTCGCGCACGTCGTCGGCGCTGTCGTTGTTCTTGATGAAACCGCCGGTCCAGTCGAAGGTCTCGAGGATGAAATCGTCACCCGGGTTGACCCAGCATGCCATCGGGATGTCGGGGTGCCAGCGGTTGTGGATGTTTTCGTTTTCGACGGGCGACTTGGTGAGGTCGACCTTGATCAGCGTGTCGGTCATTTTTGGCTCCTGGGTTAGACGGACAAGAATTGCTTGATGCGGGCAGAGTCGGTGGCGGCGCGCGAGCTCTCGTGCACCAGGCGCCCACCTTCGATCACGAACAGGCGGTCGGCGACGTCCATCGCAAAACTCAGCACCTGCTCGGAGACGATGATGGTGATCTCGCGCATCTTGCGGATCTCGTTCAGCGCGCGGGCGATGTCTTTGATGATGGAAGGCTGGATGCCTTCGGTCGGCTCGTCGAGCAGCAGCACCTTCGGGTTGGTGACGAGCGCGCGGGCGATGGCGAGCTGCTGCTGCTGGCCGCCTGAGAGGTTGCCGCCCTTGCGCTTGCGCATGTCGAAGAGCACGGGGAAGAGCGCGTAGATCTCGTCGGGTACCTTCTTGCTCGTGGTGTTCTCCATGCCGGTCTCGATGTTCTCGAGCACGGTGAGCGTGGGGAAGATCATGCGGCCCTGCGGCACGTAGGCCAGGCCCTTCTTCACGCGCTTGTAGCTCTCGTCCTTGGAGATGTTTTGGCCGTCGAGGTCGATGCTGCCGCTCTTGATCGGCAGCACGCCTATCAGGCTCTTGAACAGCGTGGTCTTGCCCATGCCGTTGCGGCCCATGATGGCGATGGTTTCATTCTTCTTGGCGCTGAAATCGATGCCGTGCAGGGCTTCGCTCTGGCCGTAGGCGGTATGGAGGTTGGTGACGGTGAGCATGGATTTCCTCAGGCGAAATGGGCTTCGACAGGCTCAGCCCGAACGGAGATATGGAAACGGAAACGGCCATCGCACACCACCGTTCGAACGGAGAGGGACGAAGGGCCAGGGCACACCACCGTTCGCCCTGAGCCTGTCGAAGGGTCAGCGCCGTGGCACAAGGGCTTCGACAGGTTCAGCCCGAACGGAGAGGGGGCAACGATTTCGCGCATCTCAATGCCCCAGATAAACATCGATCACCTTCGGGTCGTTCTGCACCTGGTCCATCGACCCTTCGGCCAATATCTTTCCCTGGTGCATCACGGTCACCTTGTGCGCGATCTTCTTGACGAAATCCATGTCGTGTTCGATCACGATCACCGAGCGGCCCTTGCAGATGCGCTGCAGCAGCTCGGCGGTGAGCTCGCGCTCGCGCACGCTCATGCCGGCGATGGGCTCGTCAAGCATCAAGAGTTCGGGGTCTTGCATCAGCAGCATGCCGATCTCCAGCCACTGCTTCTGGCCGTGCGACAACAGGCCGGCCTCGAACTCCAGGTGCTGCTCCAGGCCGATCTCGGTGGCCACGGCCATCACGCGCGATTTCACGTCGTCGGTGCAGCGGAAGGCCAGCGCACCGAACACACCACGCCCGCGCGGGAACGAAACCTCCAGGTTCTGGAACACGCTCAAGTTTTCGTAGATCGACGGCGTCTGGAACTTGCGGCCGATGCCCTTGCGCACGATCTCGTACTCGGGCAACTTGGTCATCTCCAGGTTCTTGAACTTGATGCTGCCGTCGCTCGCCCGCGTCTTGCCGCAGATCAGGTCGAGCAGCGTGGTCTTGCCCGCGCCGTTGGGGCCGATGATCACGCGCAGCTCGTTCTTGTCGACGTAGAGCGTGAGGGCGTCGATGGCCTTGAAGCCGTCGAAGGACACGGTGAGGTCTTCAACCGCGAGAACAAAATCCGTATTGCTGCTCATGGTGGTGGTGCCTCAGACCTGTTGACCGCTGATGCCGGGTGGCAAAGATGGGGAGGGTGGATCGCTGCGCTTCGTAGGCGCGGGCGGTGGCGGCTCGGCCGCGACAACCGGCTTGCGCAACAGCCGCTTCAGAACCCAGGGCTTGACCTTTTCCACATACAAGCCCGCCAGGCCCTGCGGGAAGGCCAGCACCACACCGAGGAACATCGCGGCCATCAGGAACAGCCACAGGTCGGGGAAACTTTCGGAGAAGTAGGTCTTGCCGAAGTTCACGAGCAGCGTGCCGTAGACCGCACCCACCAGCGACATGCGTCCGCCCACCGCCGCGAAGATCACCATCTCGATGCTGGGCACGATGCCCACCAGAGACGGCGACATGAAGCCCACCTGCAGCGTGAAGAGCGCACCGCCGATGGCCGAGAGAAATGCCGCCAGGCAGAAGGCGAACACGCGGAACATCGACACGTCGTAGCCTGAGAAGCGCACGCGGTCTTCTTTGTCGCGCATGGCCAGCAAGAGCGTGCCGAGCTTGCTGCGTTGCACCCACAAACACGCTGCGATCGACAGCAACAACAGGCCCACGTTGACGAAGTACAGGATGTACTTCGCGCTGTCGGTGCGGGTGTCCCAGCCCATCAGCGTCTTCAGGTCGGTCATGCCGTTGACGCCGCCGGTGTAACCCTGCTGGCCGATGATGAGCACCGTGAGGATCAGCGCCACCGCCTGCGTGATGATCGCGAAGTACACGCCACCGACCCGGCGTTTGAACATCGCAAAGCCGATGATGAAGGCGAGCAGCGTGGGCACGCCCAGCATCAGGATCA
>NZ_JANOCG010000339.1:0-6009 GCF_031412075.1 Rhizobacter sp. | reverse complement strand
GCGTTGACGACGGTGGGCGCCCAGACGCGCCAGCGCCCGGCGGCGCTGGTGCTGAGCGTGGCGCCGGTGGCGAAGGTCACGCTGCCGGGCGACACGATGTTGAGCTGCGAAGCACCCGTACCGGCCATGCTGATCGAGCGGTTGATGAAGACGTTGGCCGCCGACTGCAGCAACGCGGTGTTGCCGCCCACGCTGCCGGTGATGGCCAGTGGCGTGAAGCTGCCCGTGCTGGCGTTGAAGCCCTGGGTGGTGGCCGCATCGACCGTCAGGTCGCCTTGGGTAAAGAGGCTCAGCGTGGCGGGTGGGTCGAAGGCCACCTGGCCAAACCGGTTGCCGGTGTTGCTGAGGTCGAAGTTGCTGGCACTGCCCCCCTCGAGCGCCAGGTTTTGCTGCACCGTCAGCGCGCCGCCTTGGGTGATGTTGCCGGCCGACATCAGCGTGAGGTTGCCCACGGTGTTGCCGCCGCCGAGGGTGATGCCGTTCGAGCCGGCACCTTGGTTTTGCAAGGTGAGCGAAGCGTTGGTGTGCGTGGTGAGTGCGCCGGCCTCGAGCGTGATGAGGCCGGTGTGCGCATTCGAGCCCACCACCACGCTTTGGCCACCGGCGATGCCGCTGCCGTTGCCGTCGGGCACGCGCAGCCAGGCCGGGTTCAGCAAAAAGCGCACCGCGCTGCCTGCGCCGGTGGGCGTGCCGATCCAGATGCCTTCGGTCGGCTGCTCGGTGATGGCGCCGCTGCTGTTCACGCCCAGCGGGCGCAGGTTGACGCCGCTGCTGCTGGCGATGTTGGGCGCGACGCTGCTGCTGCCCAGGTCGATGGCGGCGCGCGGGGCGTCGCTCATGCCGCCGATCACCACGCTCGCGCCGGTGGCCGGGTTGCCGGCAGCCAGCGCGTTGGAGCTGATGACCAACGAGCCGGTGCTGGTGACCGAGGCAATGCCCTGCCCGAAGGTGGCGCCCGACGACTGGCCGGCGAGGGTGATGCGGCCGGTGGAGGTGGTGCTGGCCGAGACGCGCAGGTTGTTGACCCGCAGGCCGATGGCACTGCCGCTGGTCACCAGGCTGGCGTCGTCGCCACGGCCGGCCAGCGTCAGCGAGCCGCTGCCCAGCTGCACCAGCAGGGCGCCGGTGTCCACGCCGATCAGTTGGGCGGTGGCGGTGTCGGTGCGCGTGGCGACGCCGCGCACATCGAGGTTGCCGCTGGCGGTGGTGAGGGTGCTGCCACCCAGTGACACCGCCGTGCCGTGACTGGCGCGGCCGTCGATGCTCAGGTTGCCCACGATCAGGTCGGAGCTGATGTTCACCGCCGGCAGTGCACCCGCTGCAGCGCCGCCTTGGCCGCGCACGACCATGTCACCGCGCAGCGTGGGCGTGGTGATGCTGCGGGTGTCGAGGGTGGAGCCTCTGATGTCGATGGCGGAGTTTTGTGCGTCGCCTCGGGCGTAGCCCGTGAGCGGGTTGGCGCCGCCGCTCAGCGTGAGGCTGCCGCCCCCGGTCAGGATGCTGCTGCCTGCGAGGGCGATGTTGCCGCTGCCGTTGCCGTCGAGGTCGGCGAAGAGGTTCACGTTGACCGGGCCGGCGGCGCTGGCGTCGATGGTGGCGCCGTTGACGAAGATGTTGTTGTTGGCGCGCAGGGTGAGGCTGGTGGGGGCGGTGCCGGCGGTGCGGGTGATGGTGGTGTCAGCGGCGATGGTGATGTTGCCGGCTGCCGTGCCAGCGCCACCAGCCTCGGTGGAGATCTCGACGTTGGTGCCGGCGTTGAGTGCGGCCGAGAGGTCGGAGGCCTGAACGTTGGCACCCGGCCCGGTCGGGTTGAAGCTGCCGTTGACGGCGGCGGGTGCGCCGTTCGAGATGGTCACGTCATACGGGTCGAGCATCCAGGAGCCGGCGGTGCCACCGGCGGCGCGGGCACGCGCGTCGATGGTGGCGGTGCGTGTGAGGCCGCTGGCGGCGTCGGCCAGCGCGGTGGTGATGGCGATGCCCGAGGTTTCGATGCTGCCGCCGTTGCCGCCGCGCACGCCGCCCCGGCTGCGCAGGGTGCCGTAGACCTCGGTCACGCCGAAATCGACACGCGCCACCGGGCTGGTGGTGTTGGGGTTGTTGTACATGGCGCGCACTGCGATCGAGCCACCGTTGCCGGTTTCGGTGGCGTCGGCCGACACGGTGGTGCCTTGTTCGATGGTGAGGGCGCGGGTGCTGGCATTGCCCACCGTGATGCGGCCGCCGCCGGCGCCGCCTTCGGCGAGCACGCGTGGGTGGGCGACGTCACCACCTTGCAGCAAGATGTCACCGCCTTGGAGGTTGACGCCCCCGCCGCTGCCGGTGGCGGCAGCACTGGAGGCGGTGATGACCGCGCCTTCGCCGGCCAGCAGGCTGCCGAAGGCGCCCGCGTCGATGTGCACCGTGCCTGCGCGGCCGGTCGCCGAATCGGCGCTGACGACACCGGCGATGCTGATGATGCTGCCGCTGCTGCCTTCGTCGCGGGGCTGCGCGCCAATGACGATGCGCCCGCCACTGGCCACGGTCTGGGAGTTGAACCCAATGTCCACGCCGCTGCTGCGCGCCTCGCCGCCCTGCCCGGTGCGAAGCACCTCCACAAACCCGCTGGTGCCCACCGGCAGCAGCGTGGCCGAGCTGCCGGTGGTGAGGTTGATGTGGCCGCCGGGTGCCGAAATCACGCCCGCTTGCGCCACCTGGTCGTGGCTGACGAGCACGATGGAGCCGCCCTCGGTGACCTGGATCTGCGGGCGGCGCGGGTCGTCGGCCGCCATCACCCGGATGGCAGGCGCGCTAGCGCTACCGCCGCCCTGAGTGAGCAGCACTTCGGTGCCGCGAATCAGGCCGTCGTAGTTGTTTCCTGTCATTGACTCGGCGAGGTCGAGGCTGCTGGCCACCAGCGAGCCCACATTGACTTGGGCGCCCGGGCCGAACACCACGCCGGCTGGGTTGACCAGGAACACACGGCCGTTGGCCGACATCGTGCCGTAGATCTCGCTGGCGCTCGGGCCGTTGGCGCCGCTGCCGACCACTCGGTTGACCAGCACGCTTTGTGTGTTGGGCTGAACGATGTTGACGCGGGCTGCGGAGCCGATGCTGAAACTCGACCACTCGATCAGCCCGCGGTTGGTGTTGCTGCTGGTTTGGGTGACGTTGAGCGCGTTGCCGCTCGGCGTGCCCACGGTCGCGTTGATCAGGGCGCCACCCGGGCGTTGCACCGGCAAGGTGTTCGGGGCCGGTTGGGCCAGCGCGCTGCCGGCTCCGAGTGCGAGCAGGGCGGCGAGGGCGATGGGGGAGTGTTGAAACGAGACGCGCATGGCGGCCTCCTAGAAAGAGCGTTGAATCTGCACGAGCAATCGGGCCCTGGGGTTGTCTTGTTCAGACTGCACCGCTTCACTGCCCCGAATACCCAGACTCGCCTTGAGTGTGAACAGCTCGGGGTTGGTGTACTGCACGCCCAGCCCGGCCCCATGGAGCGTGCGGGTGTTGTCGCCGGTGATGGCGTCGGGCGTCTTGCGCAGGCGGCCGTGGCCCACGTCATAAAAAGCGTAAGAGCTCCACTGCGGGTTGACCCAGTAGCGCAGCTCGGTGTTGAGCAGCGCGCCCAGGTCGCTGGAGCCCTCGGCGGCGGGGTAGGCGCGCACGCCCTTGTCGCCACCCAGGGTGAACTTCTCGGCGTTGTCGAGGTTCTTGTTCGCCCACTGGCCGGCCACACCGACAAACAGCGAGAAGCTGCGCGTGAGGGCTTGCAGGCGGGTGGCCTGCAAGCTCAGCTTGGCGAAGTTGCCAACGGTTGTGGCATCGGCGGCACCCTCACTCAGCTTGCCGAGCTGCAGGCCGACGGTGCCGCCGTTGAAGCCGCCACCGCCCCAGCTGCTGCGCGACTCGAACGAGACGGTGAACTCGGCGGCGCGAATGGTTTTTTCAGACGAGATTGCATCGCGGATGTCGTCTGACAGCTTCTTGTTGACCAGGCTCAAGCGGCCCACCACGTTGCTGTCTCGGCCACGCACGAAGGGGTAGGACAGCGAGGCGTCGAACACATCGGCCTTGCCGGTGGCGCCCAGCGCCTCGAATTGTTCGCCCAGCTCGTAGCCCACCCGCGAGTAGCCGATGCCGGCGCGCCAGGGCGTGTAGCCGATCGGTGCTTCGTAACCCACCCGGCCCACGGTGGTGCCGGCGCCATCAGAGGCGAGCACGCGCAGGTCGAGGTTGTCGCCGATGCCACCGGGGTTGTTCAGGCGCAGCAGGGCGCCCAGGCGGTAACGGCCGCTGACGGAGGAGCCGTGGTTGTCGAAATCGACACTCGCGTCCCAGCCGCGGCGGCGCTCGGTCAGCACGCTCACCTTGTACTTGCCTTCGTCGCCGGTGGGCAGCAACGTGGTCTTGGCTGACACGCCGGGCCAGTCGTTCAAGGTGAACATGGCGCGGTCAAGGGCCTGCAGGTCGAGCGGCTGGCCGGCGCGCACGCCGGCTTTGTCGAGCACGGCGGAAACGCGTGCGGCCGTCACCGGCGGCTTGGCCGAGGCTTCGACCGTCACCCGCTCCACCTGCGGCTCGACGATGGTGATCTGCAGCACACCCTGCGTCAGGTCTTGCGGCGGGTAGCCCACACCGGCCATGCCGAAGCCGCGTTGCTCATAGGCACGCCGTACGGCGGCGGAAATGACCGTCAGCTCGGTGGCGTCGATCTCGCGGCCGATGAAGGGGTTGACGAGGGCTTGCAGCTCGTCGCCCGGCACGGCGCGGGTTGGGCTGAAGCGCACCTCTTTCAGAACGAAAGTGCCCTTGGCCGTGCTGCTGCTGACGACGCCCGAGGCGGCCGGTGCCGCAGGGGGCGCGTTGCGCAGCGGGGCGGTTTGCGCCTGGCAGAGCAGGGGCAGGGCGAGCGGCAGGCCGAGTGCCAGCGCTCGAAGCATCACAGGTCCGTTCATCGCGCCACCTCGTTGCCAGAGATCAGCAGGCGCCCATTGCCTATCACGTTGAACGGGGCCCAGAAGAAGGGGTGGGCGAAACGCCTGTTTTTCTGAACTTCGAGCTGTGCCTGCTGCATGCCGGCCATCAGGTCGCGGCCCGCAGCGAGCTCGCGGTAGAGGCGGCTCATCAGCACGTCGGTCGAATCGTCGGCCACCGGCCAGAGCGAGGCGACGATGCTGTTGGCGCCGGCCGACAGCAGCGAGCGGGTGAAGCCGATGATCTCGTCGCCCCGCGCCACCCGGCCGAGGCCGCTTTCGCAGGCTGACAGCGTGATGAGGCGCACGCCGCGCAGGTCGAGCGTGTAGATCTCGCGCGCTTCGAGCAGGCCCGACTCGTTGGCGTCGGAGGCGAACAGGATGCGCGAGAACAGCGGGTCGACGTCGTCGAGCTCGGCGTGGGCCGCCACGTGAACCATGTTGGCCCGGCCGGCGCCGGCCTTGAAGCGCTCTTTCGTGGCGTCTTTCTGCACGAACACCTCGTTGCGCGGGAAGAGTTTGGCCACCGCCTGCACCTCGCGCTCGGCGCCGGGCAGAGGCACGTTCTTGTCGGTGCTCGGGTTGCCAAAACCCAGCAGCACCGGCGCCGGGGCATTGCCGCGCGCTTGCAGCCGCGCGCCCACCGCAGAGGACGGCCACACCGTCAACGCAGTGCGCTCGATCAGGAAACTGCGCCCATCGTGCAAGGCCTGGAAGGGCAGGTAGTGCAGCGGACCGTGCGGCACGACGAAGAGCCGCAGCGTGGGCGTGAGGTCCAGGTCGGACAGCAGCAGCCGATTCAGCGCCACAGCCAGGCTGGTGGTGTCACGGCGGCGCTCGATCACGCTGCTGCGGAAGTTTTCGACCATTGCCGCGAGACCCGCCTGGCCTTGCGAAATCACCTTGGCCGACATGCCCGAGCGGGTGATCAGCCAGACGATGCTGCGGTTGTCGAGCACGTGGAACTGCAACACGGCTTCGCCCGAGCCCAGGGTCTTTTGCAGCTCGGCCAGCGTGACACGCTGTTCGGCGAGTGAATCGGCGGCGCGGTCGCGAATGGCGT
>NZ_JANOCG010000338.1:0-4115 GCF_031412075.1 Rhizobacter sp. | reverse complement strand
GATCTTCTTCTGTGCAAGCAGCGGCTGGCACAACAGGCCTGGGAGGCGCGCAACGCCGACGCCTTCGACAACGGCCATGGACAGTGCCGTCAGGTCATCGATGGTCATGACCGGCTGTGGCCTGAACTTCATGCCGTCGGGCAATTCCCACACCTCGCCCGCACGAAGCGACAACGCCGGACCGGTCCTGATGAGGTCCATCTCGCTGCGTGGCTTCAGACTGCGCAGCAGCCGCGGGCCTGATCGCACTTCAGGATCTCGTCACCCTTGAAGTAACCGCGATCGGCAACGACCGTGAAGCTGTCGATGCCCGTGGCTTCGCGGGCCTGCTGCGCCATCGACGCCAACTGAGTTCTGTCATTGCCGATGTAGGTGAGCTCGTGGGCGGCGATCAGGTGATGCTTGTCGTCGACCGCAGTCTGGACGTTATAGCCAACAACGCAGGTCCCACGGCCGCTGGTGGCCATGGAGCGAGCATCCGGGTCGGTCAACGACACCTGGCCGTCGGCGAGGATGCGCGTCAGCCCTGCGCGCCGATGATCGCGCCGATGCGAATCGAGTGGGTTTCGGGAATTTCGCTGTGACCCAGCACGCGCAGCCTCGGTGCAGCCCGCTTGAGCAGGCGGGCCATCGGCGCGCGGATCATGTCGGGCACCAGCAAACAAGCCGGGTGCCCCAGATCCTCTTGCCGCTTGGCCGATTGCGCGGCACTGCGGGTGAGCGTGTCGGCCACACCGGGGTCCAATGCGGCGCCGTGCGGCGAGTTCAACGCCTGGGTGACCAGCCGCTCGAGTTCGGGCTCCAGGGCAATCACTTCCAGCTCTTGCACTGGCCCATAGATCTGCTGAACGATGGCCGGTGCGATGTGGATGCGGATGCGGCGCGACAACTCGGCCGGGTCGCTCACCGTCGACGAATGTTCGGCCAGGCACTCGACGATGGAGCGCATGTCGCGAATGTGCACGCCCTCTTCGAGCAGCAGCTGCAACACCTTCTGCAGCGCCGGGATGCTCACCATCTTGGGCACCACGTCTTCGATCATCTTCGGCGCGAGCTTGGTCACGTGCTCCACCAGCTGCTGCACCTCCACACGGCCCAAGAGCTTGGCGGCGTGCATCTGCATCAGGTGTGACAAATGCGTGGCGATCACGGTCGAACAATCGACCACAGTGAAACCGTTCATCTGCGCGGCTTCGCGCTGGCGCTCTTCGATCCAGACCGCCGGCAAACCGAACGCCGGGTCGTGGGTCTTGGTGCCGATCAGGTTGGTGGTGGCGCCACCCGGGTTGATGGCCAGCAGCATGCCGGGGAAAGCTTCGCCCTCGCCCACCACCGCACCGCGAAGTGTCAGGCGGTACATGCTGGGCTTGAGCTCCAGGTTGTCGCGGATGTGCACCGGCGGCGGCAAGAAGCCCACGTCTTGCGCAAACTTGCGGCGCACGCCCTTGATGCGCTGCAACAGGTCGCCCTGACGCGCCTTGTCGACCAGCGCAATCAATCTGTAGCCCACTTCCAGACCCAGGGTGTCGACCGGTTGCAGGTCGTCCCAGGTGGCTTCGGCATTCGGCTCGGCGGTGATCGCCGGCGTGGGTGGGGCGAGCTTGGCGCGCTGGTTGCGCCGGTTCATCCACCACGAGGCGTAGCCCAGGCCCGAAGCAATGAGCAAGAACACGAAGTGCGGCATGCCCGGGATCAAACCCAGCATGCCGATCACCGCCGCGGTGATGGCCAGGATGCGCGGCGAGCTAAACACCTGCGCCGCGATCTGCGTGCCGACGTCTTGCTCCTTGCCCACGCGCGAGACGACCATCGCCGCCGCCACCGAGATCAGCAACGCGGGGATCTGGGCCACCAGGGCGTCGCCCACCGCCATCAGGATGTAGCTGTTGGCGGCTTGCGAAGCACTCAGGTCGTGCTGCGCCACGCCGATGATGAAGCCGCCGATGATGTTGATGAAGAGGATCAGCAAGCCGGCGATGGCGTCGCCGCGCACGAACTTGCTGGCACCGTCCATCGAGCCGAAGAACTCGGCCTCGTTGCCCACTTCGAGGCGGCGGCGCTTGGCTTCTTTTTCGTCGATCAGGCCGGCGTTGAGGTCGGCGTCGATGGCCATCTGCTTGCCGGGCATCGCGTCCAGCGTGAAACGCGCGCCGACTTCGGCAATGCGCTCGGCGCCCTTGGTGACCACGATGAAGTTGATCACCACAAGAATCGCGAACACGATCAAACCGACCGCGAAGTTGCCGCCGATCAGGAAGTGGCCAAACGATTCGATCACTTTGCCGGCCGCACCCGGGCCGGTGTGGCCTTCGAGCAGCACCACGCGGGTGGAGGCGATGTTGAGCGACAGGCGCAGGAGCGTGGTCAGCAAGATGACCGTCGGGAAGGCCGAGAAGTCGAGCGGGCGCACCATGTAGGCCGCGACCATCATCACCATCAGCGCCATCGCGATGTTGAAGGTGAACAGCAAGTCGAGCGCAAAAGCCGGCAGCGGCAACACCATCATGGACAGCACCATGATGATGAACACCGGCGCCATCAGCGCCTTGATGGCGGTGCTGTGCGGGCCCAGGAAACCCTGCATCTGTTTGATCAAGGCATTCACTCGATCACCTCATCAGGCACGAAGCCCGGTTTGTTGTGGGGGTCCAGCTCGGCCGGCACATGGAGTTCAGGCAGGCTGCCCGGCATCGGCACACGGCCGGTGAGCGCGGCGCGCAGTTGGTACACATAGGCCAGCACCTGGGCCACGGCCGAGAACAGCGCGGCGGGAATCTCGCGGTCGACTTCGGCATGGGCAAACAGGGCACGCGCCAGCACCGGGGCTTGCAGCACCGGCACCTGCGACGACTTGGCGATGTCGCGGATCTTCATCGCCATCAGGTCGGCGCCCTTGGCCACCACGCGCGGGGCGCCCATCTTGGCGTCGTCGTACTTGAGCGCGACGGCATAGTGGGTCGGGTTCATCACGACGAGGTCGGCATTGGGGATGGCGGCCATCATGCGGCGGTTGTTCATCTCGCGCATGCGGGCACGTGCCTTGGCCTTGACCTCGACGTTGCCCTCGACTTCCTTCTGCTCCTGCTTCATTTCCTGGTGGCTCATCTTGAGCCGCCCGGCGTGCAGGTGCTTTTGCAACGGCACGTCGACCATCGCAAAGGCCGCCAGCGCGAGCAAGAGCAACAACATGCCGCCCACGATGGCGCTGCCGGCGTGAGACAGGGCCACCGGCAGCGCCATGGTGAGCACGCCGCCGAAGGTGTCGATGTTGGCGCGCAGGTAGAGCGCGCCGATGGTGCCCAGGATCAGTGCCAGCACCGAGGCCTTGATGGCGTCGATGAGCTGCTGTTTGGAGAAGATGCGTGGCAGCCCGGTGATCGGGTTCAGCTTGCCGAAATTGGGTGTGAGCGGCTTGAAGGTCCAGACCCAGCCACCGGCCGCCACAGCCATGACCAATGCGACCAGCATCATCACCAGACCGAGCGGCACCACGATCCACATCATCTGCAGCGTGAGATCGCCCAGGCGCTCGACCATGAAGGCCGGTGACTGCACCGAAGCGGCATTGAACTTCAACCCGTTGCCCAGCAGCCTGGCCGACCAGTGCGACACCTGCGGCGCGAGCACCACCAGCACCGTGCCACCGGCTGCGATGGCCGCAAAGTGACCCAGGTCGCGTGAACGCACGACCTGGCCGTCTTGGCGGGCCTTGTCGAGTTTTCTCTGCGAGGCAGGTAGGTTGCGGTCTTGGTCGGAGGCGGCCATGGCGAGGGATTTTTGGGGTTATGTGATTGTTTCCAGTTGTGGGCTGGACTTGAGGGGGATAAGAGGGGGAAAGGGGGGCTTTCTTGGGGCTGGGCGCCACCTCGCCTCGTCATTCCCGCGTAGGCGGGAATCCAGGTTTTGTGCCGTGCCGCTTCGCGTCGGTATTTCTGCCTGGCTTGTTCGTCGGCGCCGGGTGTTCGCCCCGGCAGGCGACTTCCTTTCTTGTATCGACAAGAAAGACACCGTGTTGTTTGGCAATCCCTTGGCCTGCAGTTTTCGGAAGGCGCAGCGGTTTCATCTCAAGTGGGAGAGGTCTGACCGTGAGCGGGATTGAACGGTTTGCCCGACTT
>NZ_JANOCG010000337.1:0-3327 GCF_031412075.1 Rhizobacter sp. | reverse complement strand
CGCGGTGCATTTCCACCTGATCCAGCGCGGCGAGCCCGGCTAAACTGCCTGCACACTTGTTGTGCAGATTGGAAGGAACGTGCCTTGACCTCCGTGACCCGCCTCACCGCCGTCTACCCCGGCACCTTCGACCCGATGACCCTCGGCCATGAGGACCTGATGCGCCGTGCCAGCCGCCTGTTCGAGCGGCTGATCCTGGCGGTCGCCACCGGCCACCACAAGCGAACCATGTTCACGTTGGAAGAGCGCCTGGAGATCGCCACCGAGCTGGCCGCCAAACACCCCAACGTGGAAGTGATCGCCTTCGACGGCCTGCTCAGCGACTTCGTCATGAGCCACGGCGGCAAGGTGGTGGTGCGCGGCCTGCGGGCGGTGAGCGACTTCGAATACGAGTTCCAGATGGCCGGCATGAATCGCACGCTGATGCCCAAGGTGGAAACCGTGTTCCTCACGCCCAGCGACCAGTTCCAGTTTGTCTCGGGCACCTTCGTGCGCGAGATTGCCACCTTGAAGGGTGATGTTTCCAAGTTTGTGTCACCCTCGGTGCTCCAGCGGCTACAGCAGCGTGTGAACGCCGGCGCGTAGTCCTCCTAAGCAGTACCCCACCATGGCCCTTTTGATCACCGACGACTGCATCAACTGCGATGTCTGTGAACCCGAGTGCCCCAACCAGGCGATCTACCTCGGGCCCGAGATCTACGAGATCAACCCGGCCAAGTGCACCGAGTGTGTGGGCCACTTCGATGAGCCGCAGTGTGTGCAGGTGTGCCCGGTGAATTGCATCCCGGTCGACCCGCAGCATGTGGAGTCGAAAGAAAGCCTGTGGGAAAAATACCGCCGGCTGCAGGCGGCGGTCTAACGACTTTTCGCTTTTTTGACTGGCGCGATGGCCACGAAGTCGCCAGTGGCGAGTTTCTTGGCCCTTTTCTTCTTTGAAGATTTGGCTGCCACGGCGATTGGTCCTGCCTGTGTGGGGCGGCCATCGATCTTGCCGGCCAGTGCCGGTTTGACTGACTCCCTGCGCTGGCGCTCACGCTCCAGACCCTCGCCGAGGGCCTGATCCTCGCGCACCCGCGCTTCGGCAGCGGAGCGCTGCTGCTCACTGCGTTCGTCACTCACAGTCACGGCACGGCCTTGCGGGCACGGTACCTGTGAGTACTCGCGGCCCTCGGGGCCGCAGCGGTAGACGGTCTGAGCCTGCGCCCCAGCGCAGACCAGGCTCACAGCCAGCAAGGCCAGCACCTTCACGGCTTGGGCTCCGGCGTCCCCAGGCCTTCAGGCCGAGGCGGCTTGGGCCGCGGCGGTTTGGCGGTGATCTTTATCGTGGCGCGCTCCATGTCACCGGCGAGGATGAGATCGAGCACCGGCAGCGTCCTGGCGATGCTCTCGTGAATGGCTTCGCGGTGGGTGGGCGAGGGCTTGCGCAGCACGTAGTCGACCACCTCGGCTTTGACACCCGGGTGTCCGATGCCGATGCGCAAGCGCCAGTAATCTGGTGTGCCCAATTGGGCGTGGATGTCGCGCAGCCCGTTGTGGCCGCCGTGGCCACCGCTGCGCTTGAACTTCACCTGTCCCGGCTGCAGGTCGAGCTCGTCGTGTGCCACCAGGATTTCTTCGGGTGCAATCTTGAAGAAGCGCGCCAGCGCGGCCACCGATTTGCCCGACAGGTTCATGGAGGTTTGCGGCTGCAACAACCACAGCGGGCCCTGATCACCGGGCCGGTTCACGCGTGCGACCAGGCCGAAGTAGCTGCGATCGGGGACGAGCGAGGCCTTGAGCTCACGCGCCACGGCGTCGATCCACCAGAACCCGGCGTTGTGGTTGGTGGCTTCGTATTCAGGGCCGGGGTTGCCCAGGCCAACAAACAATCGAATCATGGTGTCGCAGATTATCCGGGCCGCCTCGGCAAAAAGAAGCCCCGCCAAAGCGGTGGCACGGGCATAAAAAAGCCCCGCCAAAGCGGGGCTTGCAGACCTTCCGAAGAAGGACTTACTTCTTGTTGTTGATCTTTTCGACCTTGCGGGCTTTGCCTGCGGGGGCAGCCACTGCCACCGGCGCGACGACCACTTCTTCTTCGGCAGCTTGCACCGAAGTCGACACGATCACCGGGTTCGGCTTGCCTTGTGTCACGACGGTGATGCCTTCGGCCAGCTTCAGGTCGCTCACGTGCATGGCCTGGCCCTTGGTCAGGTTGGCCAGGTCAACGGTCAGGAACTCCGGCAGGGCAGAAGCCAGGCACTGGATGCGCAATTCGGTGACGACGTGGTTCACCAGGCAGGAGTCTGTCTTGACGGCCGGCGAGGTTTCTTCGTTGATGAAGTGCAGCGGCACTTTCTTGGTGATCTTGGTGGTGGCATCGACGCGCTGGAAGTCGATGTGCAACACGATCTGGCGGAAGGGGTGCAGCTGGTAGTCACGCAGCAGCACTTGCTCGGTCTTGCCACCCAGTTCCATCTCCAAAATGGTCGAGTGGAAGGCTTCCTTCTTCAGCGCGTGGAAGAGGGCGTTGTGATCGAGTTCGATCATCGAGGGCGTGCCAGCGCCGTAAACAATACCCGGCACCTTGTTGGCCAGGCGCAGGCGGCGGCTCGCTCCGGTCCCCTGCAATGTGCGCTCAAAAGCGACGAATTTCATGGTGTTCTCCAAACATGGATTGACGCCCGCGACCAAGCGTCAAAAAACAGGTCTTGCGACCCGGCGAAACGGCACACACGAGGTGCACCGCGGTGTTGCAGATCAGAAGTTGTTGTTCTGCTCCGCAAACAGGGAGGTCACCGATTCACCGTCTGAAATGCGACGGATGGTTTCGGCGAACAAGAAGGCCACCGACAGCTGGCGAACCTTCGAACATTTTTTGCCATCGTCGCTGAGCGGGATGGTGTTGGTGATCACGACTTCATCGAGCTGCGAGGCCTTGATGCGCTCGATGGCCGGGCCCGAGAACACGGCGTGGGTGCAATAGGCGTACACGCTCTTGGCGCCACGCTCCTTGAGCACATCGGCGGCTTTGACCAGCGTGCCGGCGGTGTCGATCATGTCGTCCATGATCACGCAGTTGCGGCCGTCGATGTCACCGATGACGTGCATCACTTCCGACACGTTCGCCTTGGGGCGGCGCTTGTCGATGATGGCCAGGTCGCAGTTGAGCTGTTTGGCCAGCGCCCGGGCCCGCACCACACCGCCCACGTCGGGCGACACGACCACCAGGTCGGTGTAGCGCTTGCTCTGCAGATCAGACAGCAGCACCGGCGAGGCGTAGATGTTGTCGACCGGGATGTTGAAGAAGCCCTGGATCTGGTCGGCGTGCAGGTCCATGGTCAGCAGGCG
>NZ_JANOCG010000336.1:0-18726 GCF_031412075.1 Rhizobacter sp. | reverse complement strand
TTGCCGGTGAGGATCATCAGGTCGGCCCACGAGATCTTGCGGCCGTACTTCTGCTTGATCGGCCACAGCAGCCGGCGTGCCTTGTCGAGGTTGACGTTGTCGGGCCAGCTGTTGAGCGGCGCAAAACGCTGCGCGCCGGTGCCTGCGCCTCCACGACCGTCGCTCACGCGGTAGGTGCCTGCGCTGTGCCAGGCCATGCGCACGAACAGCGGGCCGTAGTGCCCGAAGTCTGCCGGCCACCAGGCCTGGGAGTCGGTCATCAGGGTGTGCAGGTCCTGGATGACGGCGTCGAGGTCGAGGGTCTTGAATTCTTCGGCGTAGTTGAAGTCCTCGCCCATCGGGTTGGATGGGGCCGCGTGCTGGTGCAGCATGCCCAGCTGCAACTGGTTGGGCCACCAGTGGGCATTTGTTTTCGTGCCGGCAATCGTGTGCTTGGGGGCGCCGCCTGAAAAGGGGCATTTGGCTTCGGTGGACATGAACTGTTCCTTTGCGTTTTTGTCAGGGTCAACACGGGCAGTCTAGATTTGCGCCTCCCTTCCGATCAACGACATTTCGCCAATGACGGCTATAGCACGGCCACGCGAGTCGACCTTCTCTTGCCGTCGACAGACGCGTCGCCCCCGGGTCAACAAGGATCTTCTGCGGCGGACTTGAAGGGTAAATTGGGCCCCGTCCTCAAAAAGGAATGTGAATTCCGCCTAACAGAACGATTGGCACAGAGCGGCGCACCATGCCTGACCCCCTCTCCCCCAAGACGATCCTGGCTTCCCCCGCCGACGGGGTGGCCGCCGTCGACCGCGCCTTGTGCATTGCCACCGAGCTGGCGCAAGCGAGCTCGCCGCTCACGCTGGCCGATCTGGCGCGGCGCACCGGCATGTACAAGAGCACGCTGCTGCGCCTGCTGGCCTCGCTCGCGCGCGCCGGCCTGGTGGTTCACCGCAGCGACAAACGTTATGCGCTGGGGCCGCTCGCGTTTTTGTTCGGCCGCTCGTTCGACCTGACCTACGGGCTGAAAGAAGTCATCCAGCCGGTGCTCGAATGGCTGGTGGGCAAGGGCACCGAGAGCCCGTCGTTCCACGTGCGCCACGGCAAGGAGGCGCGGCTGTGCCTTTTCCGCATCGACTCGGGCCACTCCACGCTCGACCGTGTGCGCGCCGGTGATGTGTTGCCGCTCAACCGGGGCGCCGCCGGCAAGGTGCTCCATGCGTTTGCCGCCGGCTCGCCGCCCGCGACCGACGCACCGCTGCTCTACACCTCGTTTGGCGAGCGCGACCCGCTGTGTGGCGCCTTGGCCGCGCCGGTATTCGGGCCGGCGGGCATCTTGCTCGGCGCCTTGTCGCTGTCGGGCCCGCTGGAGCGCTTTTCCGATCCGGCCGTGCAGCGCATGAACTCGCTGCTGTTCACCGCCGCCGAAAACGCCACCCGCACGCTGGGTGGCCAGTGGCCGGTGGTGGCGAGCCGGCTGGCGGGCTGAGCCCTGGTTTCGGCCTATGCTTGCCGCTTTGGAAACATCGGTACGGAGCATCCATGAAACGTCTTGAAGGCAAATCGGCGGTTGTCACCGGCGCCGCCAGTGGCATTGGCCGCGCCACCGCGATCCTGTTCGCCGAGCACGGCGCCCAGGTGATCGCCGTCGACCGTGCGGCCGAAGTGGAGGCCACGGTCGAGGCCATCCGCGCCGCCGGCGGCCAGGCGGTGGCGCTGGTGCGCGACACCTCGCAAGAAGCCGACGTGGCCGACTACATCGAAGCTGCGGTACGCACGCATGGCGGGCTCGACATCGTCTACGCCAATGCCGGCGTGAGCGGCGGCATGCGCAACTTCGACGACTGGACGGTCGACGACTGGACACGCATCCTGAGCATCAACCTGATCGGCAGCTTTCTCGCCATCAAGTACGCCGCACGCGTGATGGTGCCGGCCGGTCGCGGCTCGATCATCTGCACCGCCTCGGTGGCCGGCCTGCGCTCGGGTGCGGGTGGCCCGCCCTATAGCGCGAGCAAGGCGGGTGTGGTGAGCCTGGTGCAGACCAGCGCCAACCAGTTTGGCGGCACCGGCATCCGCATCAACGCCATTTGCCCGGGCTTGATCGAAACCGGCATGACCCAGCCGATCTTCGACCGCGCGCGCGAGCGTGGCACCGAGCAGAAGATCGGCCAGCTCAACCCGTTGCGCCGTGGTGGCCTGCCACACGAGATTGCCTATGCGGCGCTGTTCCTCGCGTCGGACGAAGCTTCGTACGTGAACGGCCAGGCGCTGCCGGTCGATGGCGGGCTGACGAGCTCGCTGCCGGTGGTGCCGCCCAGGCTGTGAGCGGCTGTGCCCCGGTTCGATTTCCGTTCGCCCTGAGCTTGTCGAAGGGTGCGCACAGCACAGCCTGGCTTCGACAGGCTCAGCCCGAACGGTTGGGCGCGCAACAGCTTCTCAGCCGCCGGCGCGGATCAGCGCCTGCCGCAACCGGTGGGTGTCGATCGGCTTGGTCAGAAAGTCGTTCATGCCGGCGGCCAGCGCCTGGTCGCGCTCTGACACCAGCGCCGCAGCCGTCAGCGCGATGATGGGCAGCTCTTGTGCCGAGTGGGTCTGGCGCAAGCGCCGCGCGGCTTCGTGGCCGCTCAGGCGCGGCATCTGCACATCCATCAGCACCACATCGAAAGGCCGCTGCGCGGCGCTTGCGCGCTCGACGGCGGCCACACCCTCCTGGCCGTCGCTGGCTTGTGTCACCTCCACGCCCCACTGTTCGAGCATGGCCACGCCGATCATCATGTTGACGGCGTTGTCTTCGACCAGCAGCACCCGCATGCCGACCAGGCGCTCGATGTCCTGGGCTTCCATGCGCGGGTCGATCACCGGCGCGTCGGTCACCGGCAGCGGCACCTCGGCCCAGAAGTGGCTGCCCTGGCCGGGGGTGCTCTGCATGCCCACGCGGCCCTCCATCAGCGCGGCGAGCTCCTTGCAGATCGACAGGCCCAGGCCGGTGCCGCCAAAGCGGCGTGTGGTCGATTCGTCGGCCTGTGTGAAAGGCTGGAACAGGCGGCGCTGCGTGGCAGCGTCGATGCCCGGGCCGGAGTCGATCACGCTGAAGCGCACGTGCGCGGGGCAGGCCGGCTCGGCCGACATCGCCACCTCGATGTGCACCTTGCCACTCTCGGTGAACTTGAGGCCGTTGGTGATGTAGTTGCTGAGGATCTGGCGCAGCCGCACCGGGTCGCCGCGCACGGTGACCGGCACCCCTTCGACGATGTGCAGGCTCAGCCCGAGCGAGCGCGCCTGCGCGAGCGACTGGTAGGCGTGGTGCACGGCCTTGAGCAGCTGGTGCAGGTTGAAGGGCACGGCCTCCACGCTCAGCTTGCCGGCCTCGATCTTCGACAGGTCGAGGATGTCGGAGATGATGCCCGCGAGGCTTTGTGCACTGTCTTGAATCTGCTCCAGGTACTGCTGGCGACGGGGGGCCGGCAGGCCCGGCTGCATGGCGAGATTGGCCAAGCCGAGCAGGCCATTGAGTGGCGTTCGGATCTCGTGGCTGGTGTTGGCGAGAAACGCGCTCTTGGCGCGGTTGGCGGCCTCGGCCACGTCGCGCGCGGCGGCCAGCGCCTGGTCGATCTGGCGGCGCTCGGTCACGTCTTCGGCGATCCAGATGGTGCCGCCCATCGTGGGGTGCAGCGGGTCGACCACCTGGGCCAGCAGGCGGCACCAGAACAGGCTGCCGTCGCGGCGCATCATCTGCCGATCCAGGTCGACCTGCCTGCCCTCGGCGAGCAGCGGGCCGGCGATGCGGCCGACCTCGGCATAGTCGTCGGGCGAGGCCCACACGGCCAAGCCGGGTTGGCCCACCAGCTCGCCGCGGCCCCAGCCGAACATGCGCTCGAAGCTCGGGTTGGCCTGCATGAAACGCTGGTCGCGCGTGAGCGCGATGCCGATCGATGCGTTTTTCAGAATCGCCTCGTGCTCCAGCCGCGCGCGCTGCGACTCGGTCACGTCGCGCCCGTTGACCACCAGGTAGTCGCGCCCGTCCATCGAGAACTTGCCGGCCGACATCAGCAACGTGACCAGCTGGCCCGACTTGTGGATGAAGAGCGTCTCGACCTCGTTCACGCCGCCGTGCTCTTTGAGCTGGGCCACCATGCGCACGCGGTCGGCAGGCGCGTACCAGATGCCCAGATCGAGCGCACTCTGGCCCACCACCTCGCCGGCGTCGTAGCCGAACATTCGTTCGAAGCTCTTGTTGACCATCACGTACACGCCGGTCTCCATGTCGCTCAGCGTGATGAAGTCGGGGCTGGTCTCGAACAGGTGCGACAGCATGGCCTGCGAGCGCCTCAGCTGCGCTTCGGAGCTCACGCGTTCGGAGATGTCGTAGTAGATCGACAGCACGGCCGGGCCGTCGGCGGTGTTGACGCGCGAGCCCTTGCTCTGCACCGTGAGCCGTCGCCCGTCGATGGCGTTGAGCTGCACCTCGGCCAAATCGAGGCTCTCGCCGATGGGTGCTTGCGACAGCAGGCGGATGCGTTGGGCCAGCAGGCCTTTCAGCGGCGGCGGGTAGAGCTGCACCAGGTCGAAGCCGTTCATGGCCTGCGGTGTGTCGAAGCCGAACAGCTGCGCTGCGGCGTCGTTGGCCAGCAGGGTGATGCCGTTGCGGTGCAGCACCAAGGGTGTGGGTGTCAGCGCAAACAGCTCGCAGTAGCGGCTCTCGCTCGCGTGCTGCGCCTCGCGCGCCTGCACTTCGGAGGTGATGTCGCGGCCCACACCCCAGTAGCCGGCGAAGCGGCCTTCTGCGTCGAAGCGGGGCCGCCCGCTCACGCTGAAGTGCAGGTCGCGACCGGGGGTGGTTGCGATGCGAACCGGCAGGTCACTGAAGGGGCGGCGGGCTTCCAGATCTTGCCGGTGCAGGGCCATCGCAGTTTGTTCGATGTGCATGTCCGACGCCTCCCACGGGCGCAACCCGATGCGCGCTTCGGAGTCCTTGTCATGGCCGCTCGGCAGGTGGCGGTCGATGCGGCTGAAACGCAGCTCGGTGTCCATCTCCCAGTACCAGTCGGCGGCGATGGCGAGCAGGCTGCGAAAGCGCTGTTCGCGCTCGAGGGCCTCGGCCATGGCACGGTCGACGATGCGCGATATCTGTGAGCCGGCCACCACGCCCGTGATCAGCAGCATCGCGTGGATCAGCACATTCAGCGTCTCGGGGTGGCGTTGCACGGCCGCAGGCCCGGGCAGCCAACCGAGTGTTTCGCCCGCGTGGAGCGCCAGCACCGCCGCGGCGCAACCCGCCGCCAGGCCGATGCCCGCGCGCAGGCTCGTCAACACGGTGACCAGGCACACCAGCAGCGCAAAGAACCCGAGGCTCAGGCTGTGCAGGCCCTCGCCCACCCCCACGGCAGTGAGCGCCACGACGCTCACACCGCCCCAGCCGACGGCCAGCATCACGGTGCCCTGCGGCGCATGGCTCAAGGAGCGCATGGCCAGCGCAAAGCCCACCGACAGGGCCACGCAGGCGGCCACCAGCATTTCACGCATGCCCGGTTGCAGCTGCACGGCGAGCGTGCCGTAGAGCACCGCCCCCACCAGCGACACACCGCAGCCCAGCCCGAAGAACAGCCTGGCGATCTTTCTGTTCAAGCCCTGTCGGGTGGTGGCACCCGGCGGACCAGGTAGAGCGTGGGGTGGGTTGTTCATGCGGGTGCATAGGCGTGCGAAACGCCGGCCCCGCAGTGTCTCGTGCGCTAGCGCGGGCGTGCGGCCTCGTTTTCCCCCTGTGCGCACGATGACCGTGCCGCATTTAACGCCGCACGCGTTTGCAACGCGACCGCACGGGCGGCCGAGGCGAAGTCACTGCCCGAGGAGGCGTACAACACCGCGCGCGACGAACTCACCATGACCGGTGCGTGGGGCCGCCAACCGGCTTGCACCGTGGCCTGTGCGTCACCGCCTTGCGCGCCGATGCCGGGGATCAGCAGCGGCAGCGTGGGTGCCAGTTCGCGCACGCGGGCAATCTCGCCGGGGAAGGTGGCGCCGACCACCAGGCCGAGCTGGCCGCTGGTGTTCCAGGTGGTGCTGGCGAGGCGGGCGATGTGTTCGTAGAGCGGCGTTCCGTCGGCCAGCTGTTGGGCCTGCAGGTCGGAGCCGCCGGGGTTGGAGGTGCGGCACAACAGGATCAGCCCGCGGTCGCTGTAGCGCAGCCAGGGTTCGAGCGAGTCGAAGCCCATGAAGGGCGAGAGCGTCACCGCGTCGGCCTGGTAGCGCTCGAAGGCTTCGCGCGCGTACTGCTCGGCGGTGGCGCCGATGTCGCCGCGCTTGGCGTCGAGGATCACCGGCACGCCGGGCGCCACGCGCTTGATGTGCGCCATCAGCCGCTCGAGCTGGTCTTCGGCGCGGTTGGCGGCGAAGTAGGCGATCTGCGGCTTGAAGGCGATCGCCAGGTCTTTGGTGGCGTCGACGATGGCCGCGCAGAAGTCGTAGATGCGGCTCGCGTCGCCCTTCCAGGGAGCAGGAAATTTACCGGGCTCGGGGTCGAGGCCCACGCAGAGCAAAGAGTCGTTGTTGCGTTGGGCGGCGGCGAGCTGGTCGGTGAATTTCATGGCACCTTTCTGGTGGAGTTGTCTTTCAGTTGATCCGCTTGGCGAGTGCTGCACCGATGCCGGTGTAGCTGCCCGGTGTCATCGCCAACAGGCGTGCCTTTTCGGCCTCGGGAATCTCCAGCGTGCCAATGAACTGCTGAATGGCTTCGCGCGTGATGGTCTTGCCGCGCGTCAGCTCTTTCAGGCGCTCATAGGGGTTGGCCAGCTTGTAGCGGCGCATCACCGTTTGAATGGGTTCGGCCAGCACTTCCCACGCGCTGTCGAGGTCGGCGGCCAGCGCTTCGCGGTTGACTTCGAGCTTGCCCAAACCGCGCAGCAGGCTGTCGTAGCCGAGCAGTGCGTAGCCGAGCGCCACGCCCATGTTGCGCAGCACCGTGCTGTCGGTCAGGTCACGCTGGAAGCGGCTGATCGGCAGCTTCTGGCTCAGGTGGGTGAGCAGCGCGTTGGCCAGGCCGAAGTTGCCTTCGGCATTTTCGAAGTCGATCGGGTTGACCTTGTGCGGCATCGTGCTGGAGCCGATCTCGCCCTCTTTTGTGCGCTGCTTGAAGTAGCCCAGGCTGATGTAGCCCCACACATCGCGCGACCAGTCGATCAGGATGGTGTTGGTGCGCGTGACCGCATCGAACAGCTCGGCCATGTAGTCGTGCGGCTCGATCTGGATGGTGTACGGGTTGAAGGCCAGGCCCAGCTGCTTTTCGATCACACGCTGGCTGAAGGCTTCCCAGTCGAAGTCGGGGTAGGCCGAGAGGTGGGCGTTGTAGTTGCCGACCGCGCCGTTCATCTTGGCCAGCAGCTTCACGCCGGCAATGCGTTCGCGCGCCGTGACCAGGCGCGCCACCACGTTGGCCACTTCCTTGCCCACCGTGGTGGGGCTGGCGGTCTGGCCGTGGGTGCGCGCCAGCATCGGCACGTCGGCCAGGTTCTTGGCCAGTGCCGAGAGGGTGCTGACGATCTTGTCGAGCGTGGGCAGCAGCACCTCTTGGCGCGCGGCCTTCAGCATCAGCCCGTGGCTGGTGTTGTTGATGTCTTCGCTGGTGCAGGCGAAGTGCACAAACTCACCCGCGGCCTTGAGCTCGGGCGTGTTTTCGAAGCGGCTCTTGAGCCAGTACTCCACCGCTTTCACGTCATGGTTGGTGGTCTTCTCGATGTCCTTGATGGCCTGGGCATCGGCCTCCCCGAAGCGTGTGACCAGGCCACGCAGCAGGCCACGGCCGGCCTCCGACAGCGGCTTGAACTCGGCAAAGCCGGCGTCCGACAGGGCGATGAACCACTCGACCTCGACCTGCACGCGCCGATGCATCAACCCGAACTCGGACAGCAGCGCGCGCAGCGGCGCCACCTTGGAGGCATAACGGCCGTCGAGCGGAGACAGGGCGGTGAGGGCAGACAGGTTCATGGGCGGGCGCGGGCGCAGGTGACCGCAATGCAAGAAATGAGCATCGGATTTTAGGGGGCCTCACCCGATGAGCCACCCCTTTCGGCGCGCGCTTGTTATCGCCGGCCATTTCATTTGCAAAGCGCGCCAATTGTGTTTTTTGTCACACCCGCCATGTGTCGAGATGCATCCAGGAGATGCGCGCAGCGCGCTTGAAAGCGGGGGTTGGCGGGAAGCGTCAGAAGAGTCACAGAAACCCGCAAGACAGCAAGGGGATGCCCCGGCACACACCCGCACGTTTGGAAACAGACGCCTGTGCGAACCCTCTGAAGATCCATACCGAACCCCCCAAGCCCACCGGAAAATCAGATGAGAAACCTTTTCAGGCTCACTGTCTTGATAACGATTTCAGCCGTTTTGTTCGGCTGCAATGGTGAAGACAGCCCGACCACCAAAACGCCCTCTTCGGGCGGGCCCGGCGCAGGCGCCCCGCAGCTGGTGATGCCGACCGATCCGCATGCCCAGACCGAGACTCTGCGAGGCGTGAACGACCCGATCGAACCGTCGCCGGGCTGTTACAGCGCCGCCATGCCGCGCCGGTTGACCCGCGCGCAGTACGTCAATGCCCTCACCGACTGGTCGGCCGCGCTGATCACCGACGCCGGCCTGCCCGCACGCATCCGCACCCTGGTGATCGACACCGCGCAGTTCCCGCTCGATGCGTCGATCAACGCCGAGTCGTCGCGCCACCAGGGCTACTACCGACTCGACCCGACGGTCGCCACGCGCCAGGTGTCGGGCGTCTATTCGGTGGCTGAAAAGCTGGCTGCCGATCTGGCCAGCACCGATGCGCGCGCCGCCACGGTCTTGGGCAACTGCAGCGGTGACGCGTGCCTCACGGCCTTCATCCGCAAGGCGGGTCGCATTCTGTTCCGCCAGCCCCTCACCGACGCCGAGGTGGCGGTGTACCGCCGAGCGGCGGGCACCACGACCGACCGCGCGGCCGTGACCCGGGTGCTGGCGACGATGATTGCCTCGCCGCAGTCGTACTTTCTGCTCGAGCGCGGCGTGAGCGGCACCACCGGTGGCAACTGCGTCGCCTTGACGCCGCATGAGCTGGCCACGCGCCTTTCCTTGCACCTGTGGGACACCATTCCCGACGCCGCCTTGAGCGCCGATGCCGACAGCGGCGCGCTGCTTGAGCCCGCCGTTTACGCGCGGCACATCAGCCGCCTGATGGCCGACCCGCGTGCCGATGCGGCGCTGCGCAGCTTCTTCCGTCAATGGTTCCGCCTCGACGAGCTGGTGGCGATGAACGGCAAGGTGGGCGACCCGAAGTTCGACGCCTTTGCCGGCAGCTTCCGGCCCCTGGCCACCACGCGTGACGCGGCCATCGAAGAGGTGCTCGACATGGTTTCGTACGTGGCTGCCCGCAACGGCTCGCTGCAGCAAGTGCTGTCCGATCGCCACTCGTTCGCACGCAGCGCCGACATTGCCGAGCTGTACCGAACCCCGGTGTGGAACGGCACCGGCACGCCGCCCACCTTCACCGAAGCCGAGCGAGTGGGCCTGCTCACGCGCATCGGCCTGATGGCCAACGGCTCGTCGGACACCACCTTGCCCATTCAGCGTGGCATCAAGGTGCTGAGCGCGCTCACCTGCCAGGCGCTGCCCGCGCCGGCGATGAACCAGACCAACCGCGAAGCCGACCTCTCCGGCGTGCTGACCACGCGCCAGCGCACCGAACGTGTCACGCAGATGGAGGGCACGACCTGCGTCGGTTGCCACACGACGGTGATCAACCCGTGGGGCTTCGTGTTCGAGGGCTTCGACGCGCTCGGCCGCGTGCGCCGCAGCGAAATCGTGCGCAACGACATGGGTGGCTCGCTCGGCGAGCGGCCGGTCGACCCGGCCGTGACGGCCCGCTTGTCCACGCTCCCCGAGCAGCGCATGAACTCGGCCGCACAGGCTCAGCAGTACGTGCTCGAAAGCGGCGAGTTCGAGCAGTGCTTCGCACGCAACTACTTCCGCTATTCCTTTGGTCGGCAAGAGAGCCTAAGCGACGGCGAGGTGATCGAAGCCGTTCGCCGGCAAGCCGTCAACGGCGCCAACCTGCGCAGTTTGTTCGCGTCCATCGTCACGCACGACGAGTTCAAGTCGATTCAGAGGCCGCAATGAAGCCAGTATTTGATCGTGTCTCGCGCCGCCAATTTTTGGTGGGCGCTGGTGGGGCGGCCTTGGCGCTGCCGCTGCTCCCTTCACTGCTGCCGCGGGACGCGCAAGCGCAAGCCATGGGTGCAGCATCGGCGGAGCGTTACTTCGCGCACATGACCACCTGGCATGGTGTGTACCAGTCGAGTTTCTTCGGGCCCTTGCTGGACGCCGCGCCCACCCAGACGATGCCCTACGCCGGCATCACGGTGAACAGCTCGCCGCTGGTGTCAACCACCAACGGCAACCGTGTCGTCATCAGCGACATCTTGCAGGCGCAGCAGACCAACCTCACGCCGCGCATGTTGGGCCGGATGAACGTCATCAACGGCCTCGACTTCAACACCAGCACTGGCCACAACCGCGGTGGGCCGCTCGGCGGCGATGCGGCCAACCCGACCATCGACCAGGTGATGGCGGCTTCGGCCGCGTTCTACCCCACCCGGCCGCTGCAACCGGTCATCGTGCGCAACCCGGTCTCGCTGTCGCGCACGGCCTCGGGCATCGTGCAAACCGAACAAGCCGCCGACAGCAACGTCAAGCTGTTCGACCGCCTGTTCCGCACCACCACCATGCCGAACCAAAACCAGACGGTGCTGGTGGACCAGGTGCGTGAGCACGCCAATCTGGTCAAGGCCGACCCGCGTTGCTCCGCCGATTGCCGCACCCGGCTCGACGGCTACCTCGACATGCTGGCCGAAGTGCAAGGCAGGGTACAGCAGACCGTCAACAGCACGTTCACTCGGCCTGTCACCGACACCGAAGCCGTGGAACGTGCCGCTGGTTTCTATGGCCAGCCCGCCAACCAAGCGCAGTGCGAGCAGCTGTGGAACGACATCGTCGTGGCCGCCTTCACCGCCGGCATCAGCCGGGTGTACGTGTGCGGCCCCACCAGCTACACCTTCGGGCCGCAGCCCGAGCACTCGTGGCACAGCGACTACGCCCACGGCCAGGACGACCCAGTCAAGCGCGCCGGCTTCAGCGCCGCAGTTCAGCTCCAGTTCGAAGGCGCGCAGCTCGATCTGGCTCGCAAGATGGACGCGGTGCGCACGGCCGACGGCATGACGCTGTTCGACAAGGCGCTCATCACCGGCGCGCATGAGCTGGGCTCGGGTGGCAACCCCGGCCACCACCACAACCGCTGCATTCCGGTGGTGGCACTGGGCAACGCCGGCGGCTTCTTCAGGACCGGCCTGTCGCTCGACTACCGCGACCGCGATTCCTTCGCCTGGTCGTCGAACCCACGCTGGTACTCGGGCCTGCTCTACAACCAGTGGATGGGCATGGTGCTTCGCTCGATGGGCTTGCCCACCAGCGACTACTCCGCCAATGGCGGTGCCTTCGGCTACCCCAGCGTGCGCGGCCCGAACGACCACACCGAAGCCATGTGGACGGCTGCCTCACAAAACCTGCCCTGGTTGAAAGCCTGATGAAAACTGCCCTGAAATTTGCCAGCGCGCTGTGCCTGGCGGCTGGCCTGCTGCCGGCGCTGGCCGTGGCGCAGAACGCCGCCAACGGAGATGCGCTCTACCGGCGCGTCATCACGCCCGACCTGCCGAGCTGCGCCACGTCGTTTTGCCACAGCAGCATGCCGCGCAACAACGTCGGCAAGCTCAACCGCGGCGCCGATGCCCAGGTGATCAAGGCCAAGATTGCGGCCGACAACACCGCCGCCGCCCGCGGGCCGATGGCGCCGCTGCACGGTGTGATCACCGACGCGCAGTTGAACGACATCGCCGCCTACCTGGCCGGGCAGTTCGGCACCACGCCGAACTACATCGCGACCAGTTCGATACCTTCGGTGTCGGTGTCGGCCACCTCGCTCAGCTTCGCCGCACAAAACCTCAACTCGACCAGCGCCGCGCAGACCCTCACGGTCAGCAACGCGGCCGCGGCCACCGGCGCACTCAACCTCACGACCATCGCCACCACGGCGGGCAGTGACTTTGCCGTCTCGGGCGGTTCGTGCCAGGCCGGGGGCAGCGTGGCCGTGGGTGCCAGCTGCACCATCAACGTCACGTTCACGCCCACCGCCACCGGCACCCGCAACGGCAGCCTGTCGATCGCCCACAACGGCGCCAACGGTCGCACCGATGTGAGCTTGAGCGGCACGGCGGTGAATCTTTCGCCGGCCGTGTCGGTGTCGCCCACGGCGCTCACCTTCTCGAGCGCCACGGGCACGGCGTCGTCGCCGATGCGCGTGACCCTCAGCAACACCGGCACCGCCGCGCTGTCGCTGTCGTCGCTCACGCTCGGCGGCACCCAGGCCAGCGACTACACGCTGGCCGCCAGCTCCACCTGCGCCGCCAACGGCAGCGTGGCCGGTGGCAGCAGCTGCGTGCTCGACGTGGTGTTCACGCCGACCGTGACGGGCGCGCGCAACGCCACCCTCACGATCGCCCACAACGCGGCCGGCAGCCCGAGCGTGATCGCGCTCAGCGGCACCGGCACCGCCGTGGCGCAGCCCGGCATTGCACTCGATGCCACCACGCTTGAGCTCGGCCGCCAGGTGGTGGGCATGACGAGCGCCGCGCAGACGCTCACGCTCACCAACACCGGCGGCGCCGCACTCACCCTGAGCGGGATCTCCGCCAGCGGCAACGATGCCGGTGACTTTGTGCTCGGCGGCACCTGTGCCACCAACGCCGCCATCGCGGCGCGGGGCACCTGCACCATCACGGTGGCGATGCGGCCGGTGACGCTGGGCAACAAAGTGGCCACGCTGAACGTGGCCTCCAACGCCCCCACCGGTGCGGTGCGTGTGACCCTGCGGGGGACGAGCGTGCGCACGGCGGAGCCGCAGGTCGGCCTGTCGCAGGCCACGCTCGGTTTTGGCTCGGTGACCTTGGGGGTGCGTTCGATGGCCCGCACGGTGGTCTTCACCAACACCGGCACCGCGCCGATGACGGTGGGCAGCATCACCAGCACCTCGCCCGAGTTCGTGGTCACGCACGACTGCCCGGCCACGCTGGCGGTGAACGCCTTCTGCACGCTCAGCACGGTGTACACCCCGGTCACGCCGAACTCGGCCGAATCGATCGTCATCACCACCAACGCCCTCAGCTCACCCAACTCGGTGGTGCTCACGGGGCTCGGTACTGCAGCGATGATGCCCGTGCTGGCCTGGCAGCCGAGTGCCACCGCACTCACCTTTGCTTCCACCGTGGTGGGCGTGAGCAGCGCATCGCAAAGCCTGACGCTCGTCAACCAGGGCCCCGGCGCCGTGATGCTCAACACCGTGGGCGTGGCGGGTGCCAATGCGTCGTCGTTTGCGATTGCGTCGGCCTCCACCTGCCGCGCGGGTGTCTCGCTCAATGCCAACGCGAGCTGCACGGTGATGGTCAACTTTGTGCCGGGCACCACCGGCCCGAAGCTGGCCTCGTTGCAAGTCGCCTCCAACGGCACACCGCCGGCTGAGATCGCGCTGTCGGGCTCGGGCGCCAGCCCCAGCACCGAGGTCGGCATGCTCACGCTCAACCAGAGCACGCTCGACTTCAGCTCGATCGGGCTGATCGCGGGGCAGACGTCGTCGCCGCTGTCGGTGACGGTGAGCAATGGCAGTGCGGCTGCGGTGATGCTGTCCAGCGTGCGTGTGAGCGGCCCGTTCACCCTCGTGGCCCCGACCGGCGCGTGTGCCACCAACGGCTTGACCCTCGCCCCCGGCGCATCGTGCAGCGTGGGGGTGGTGTATTCGCCCACCGCCGCCGGCGCGTCGACCGGCCTGATCACGCTCACCACCGGCAGCAACCAGACCCTGGAGGTGACGCTGCGCGGCCAAGCCAGCGCGGCCACGCCGCGCCTGGTGTGGCAGCCGGCTTCGAGCACGCTGATGTTCTCGTCGGCGATGGTGGGCGCGAGTTCCAGCCAGACGCTCACCTTGTCGAACCAGGGCCCGGGGGCGGCAGCCATCAGTGCGCTGGCCTTGTCGGGCATGGACGCGTCGTCGTTCTCGATCGCCTCGGCATCGACTTGCCGCGCCAACAGCAGCGTGGCCGCGGGCGCCACCTGCACGCTGAACCTCGTGTTTGCGCCGGGCACGGCGGGCGCCAAGTCGGCCACGCTGCGGGTGGAGTCCAACGCCACCGCACCAGGCGATGTGGTGCTGGCAGGCACGGGCATCGCCGCCAACACGCCGAACGGCATGCTGTCGGTTGATCGCCAGCAGCTCGATTTCAGCGCCACCAATGTGGCCGTGGGGCAGACCTCGGCGTCGATGAACCTGGTGGTGAGCAACGGCAATGTGGCCGCTGTCACGTTGTCGCGCGTCGAGGTGTCGGGCCAGTTCAGGCTGGTCAACAACGGCTGCCCAGCGGCAACGTCGGCGCTGGGCGTGAACGCCACCTGCACTCTCGCGGTGGCGTACGCGCCCACCACGGCCGGCGCCAACAGCGGCAACCTCACGCTCACCACCGCCACCAACCAGGTGATCATGGTGTCGCTGCGCGGCGCTTCGATGGCGCCCACACCGGCGCTCATGTGGCAAACCGGCGGCCAGTCGGCCTTGCAGTTCGACAGCACGGTGGTGGGCATGACCACGGCCAGCCGCAGCCTCACGCTCGTCAACCAGGGCCCCGGCCAGGTGACCCTCACCGCGGTCGAGACAGACGGCGACGACCGTGCTTCCTTCGTGCTGGCCTCCGGCACCACCTGCGGCAACGGCGTCACCTTGCAACAAGGCAACACCTGTGTGATCCAGCTGAGCTTTGCACCGCGCAGCGCGGGCACCAAAAACGCCGGCTTGCGGATTGCATCGAACGGCTCTGCGCCGGGCGCGATGGCGCTCTCGGGTGTCGGCCGTGCTGGTGACAACGGCGGTGGCTCGCCCACCTGGGCCGTTGACCGCGAAGCCCTGAGCTTTGTGATGGCGCGCGGCATGCCTTCCCCGGGGGCGACGATCCGCGTGACCAACCGCGGAACGACCGCACTGGTGCTCACCAACATCGGCACCACCGGGCCGTTCCAGGTCATCAACAGCCCGGCCGATGGGTGCGGCAATCCGCACACCCTCGCGGCGGGTGCGTTCTGCGACGTCTCGGTCTTGTTCAACGCGCCGCCCAAGGAAGGCGTGAGCACCGGCGCCTTGACCATCCCCACCAGCACCGGCGACACCAAGGTGGTCAGCTTGAGCGGCCGCTCGGTGAGCATGAATGTGGGCAGCAGCGCCGCCGATGACGAACGAGGCGGCGGCGCACTCGGCATCGCCTGGCTGGCGCTGTTCGGCCTGGCCGTGGTGCTCAGCGCGCTGGCCCGCCGCAGAACTTGAACACTCTCAAACGAAAGAAGGAATGAACATGCTGAAGAACGGAATGCGCGCGCTGCTGACCGCCGCCGCGTTGATGGGCGGGGCCTCCGCCTGGGCGCTGGAACCTGGGCAAATGGCACCAGCGCTCGAACTGTCGGGCCCGAAAGCGCCCGTCAGCTTGAGCAAGCTGCAGGGCAAGCTGGTGTACGTCGATTTCTGGGCCTCGTGGTGCGGCCCGTGCAAGCAGTCGTTCCCGTGGATGAACGAGATGCAGACCAAGTACGGGCCCAAGGGGCTGCAGATCATCGGCGTCAACGTCGATGCAAAAAGCGCCGACGCCGACAAGTTCCTGGCCGAAGTGCCCGCCTCATTTCTGGTCGGCTATGACGCGGCGGGCGACAGCCCCAAGCGCTACCAGATCAAGGGCATGCCCAGCTCCGTGCTGATCGGCCCCGACGGCAAGGTGATTCGCGTGCATGCGGGCTTCCGCCCCGATGAACGCAAGGCCCTTGAAGACGCCATCGTCGCTGCGCTCGCCACCGTCAAGTAACCCCAACTCGGCCTTTGCGCCGTGGAGAAGACCCCGTGAAGTTTCAACACATTGCGGGAGGCGTGCTCATGCTCGCCTCTCTGTCCGCCTGCTCGGTTTTCAGCCCGCCCCAGCCCTGGGAGAAGGGCAACCTGGCCAAGGTCGAAATGAGCATGGCCGGCGACCCGCTGGAGCAGCGCTACCAGCAGCACATTTACACCAGCAAAGAGGCTGCCAGCGGCGGTTATGGCGTGGGCGGAGGTGGCTGTGGCTGCAACTGACCTGAACAACATCCCAGCCGGCAAGCCGCGTTCGCGCGCCCTCGGCCCCGTGGTGCTGGCGGCCCTGGCCTTGCCGGGCGCCATGCCCGTGGCGCACGCCGAGACGGCGCCCGAGCACGGCGTGATCTCGCTGCGTTACCTGCGCTACCAAGATCAGCAAGAGGTGAAGGTCAAGTACCCCACCTACAACGGCAGCGAGCCCGACAAGCTCAAACGCATCACGGTCAAGTCGCCTTCGGTGCACTTGCTCGCGCCCTTGGGCACACGCTGGTCGCTCGAGGCCTCGGGTGTGCGTGACGACGTGTCGGGCGCCACGCCGAAATGGTTTTCCGATGTGTCGGGCGCCACCCAGCAGCCCGCCGGCCAGGGCATGAGCGACCTGCGCCGCGCCGGCGACGTGAAGATCTCGCGCCACTTCGACCGCGCCGGCATCAGCGTGGGGGCCAGCCACTCGACCGAGAACGACTACAAGTCGACCGCGTTCTCGGTCGACGGCCGCGTGTCAAGCGCCGACAACAACACCACCTTCAGCCTGGGCTTCGGGTCGGCGAGCGACAAGATCAATCCGGTCAACGACAAGGTCAAGAACGAAACCAAGCGCACCCGCGAAATCATCGCCGGTGTGACGCAGGCGCTGAACGCCAACAACCTGGTGCAGCTCAACCTCAGCTACGCCAATGGGCGCGGCTATTACAGCGACCCCTACAAGTACTTCGACAACCGCCCCGACCGGCGCCGGCAGGCCGCGGCGCTGGTGCGATGGAACACCCACCTGCCCAGCATGGGCAGCACAGTGCGCAGCAGCTACCGCTACTACCGCGACAACTTTGGCATCGTCGGTCACACCGGCGAGCTGGCCTGGGTGCAGCCCACCAGTTCTTGGTTCTTGCTCACGCCCTCGGTGCGTTACCACTCGCAGAGTTCGGCCAACTTCTACTACGACGCGGTGCTCGACAGCCCGAGCTACCCGGAGCCGCTGATCTACACGCAGTACATGAGTGCCGACCACCGCCTGTCGGCATTCGGTGCCGTCACGCTGGGCCTGAAGGCCGAGCTGCGGCTGAGCGAGTGGACGGCCGATGTGAAGTACGAGCGCTACGAGCAGCGCTCGGACTGGCGGGTGGGGGGCCAGGGCTCGCCGAACCTTGACGTGTTCAGCGCCGATTCGGTGCAGTTCGGCGTCAGCCGCAAGTTCTGAAGGCAGTGTCGTGACTCGGCCTGTTCACGCCTCTTCTGCCATCCGCGCCACGGCTCAAGCCGCCGTGCGGGCACACCACGGCGTGCCCGACTACGGCTTCGAGTTCATGGCGCTCGGCACGGCGTGCCGCATGCGGCTGTGCGCCGGCTCCGAGGCCGAGGCCACGGCCGGCGCGCAACAGGCCATCGCCGAAATCCAGCGCATCGAGGCCAAGTATTCGCGCTACCGCGAAGACAGCATCCTGTCGCGCATCAACGCGCTGGCCGGCAGCGGCCAGGCGCTGGAGGTCGACGTTGAAACGGCGGGCCTCTTGAACTTTGCGGCCCAGCTGCATGAGCACAGCGACGGCCTGTTCGACATCACCTCAGGCATCTTGCGGCGCGCGTGGGATTTCAAGTCGGGCCAGTTGCCGAGCGACGACGCCGTGGCCGCCTTGTTGCCCAACGTTGGTTGGCAGCACGTGGTGTGGGAGGGCGCCTCGATCGCGTTGACACGTGCCGGCATGGAGCTCGATTTCGGCGGCTTCGGCAAGGAATACGCGGCCGATGCCGCGGCCGCTGTGTTGCTGCGTGCGGGCATTCGTGCCGGCACCATCAACCTCGGGGGCGACGTGCGCATCGTCGGCCCGCACCCCGATGGCGCGCCGTGGGTGCTGGGGGTGAGCCACCCTCGCGAGGCGGGCGGGGTCATCGCCAGCATCGAACTCAACGCCGGGGCGTTGGCCACCAGCGGCGACTACGAGCGTTTCATGGAGGTGGATGGCCGCCGCTACTGCCACATCCTGGACCCACGCACCGGTTGGCCGGTCGCGCACTGGCAGTCGGTGAGTGTGGTCGGGCCCACCTGCCTGGCGGCGGGCGCGCTCACCACCATCGCCATGCTCAAGCGCGAAGTTGCACACGATTTTTTGCGCGAGCAAGGGGTCGGTTTTCTCAGCATCGACCTTGACGGTCGTGTCCACGAAGAGTCGGTTTGAGCCGCGTCACACACCGCGCTCCCGACCGCACAACCACTGAAAGCAAATGAAGATCTCTTTCCTGCCGGCGCTGGCACTCACCCTGTGCACACTCGCGTCGCCCGCCTGGGCGGCGAACGACGATTTTCTGGAACCCGAGCAGGCGTTTGCCCTCTCGGCCACGCGAGTGGATGCCCGCACCGTCGAGCTGCGCTTCGACATTGCGCCCGGCTACTACATGTACCGCGAGCCCTTTGCCTTCGAGGCCACGCCGGCCAGCGTGGCGCTTTCGGCCCAGCTGCCGCCCGGCAAGGTCAAGTTCGACGAGACCTTCAAAAAGGACGTCGAGACCTACCGCAACAC
>NZ_JANOCG010000335.1:0-53918 GCF_031412075.1 Rhizobacter sp. | reverse complement strand
CCCACAGGTGCTGGCCGGCTTCAAGAGTCAAAGCCTGGACACCAGCCAGAGCGGCGCGGGCGGCTACAACCAACTCGTGCTCGACGACAGCCCGGCCCAGGCTCGCATGACATTGGGCAGCACCACCGCCGCCAGCTGGCTGCAACTCGGCCACCTGCTGCAACAAAACGACAACCAGCGCCTGGCCAAACGAGGCCACGGCCTCGACCTCGCCACCACCGCCCACGGCGCCGTGCGAGCAGGCTCGGGCCTGCACCTGAGCGCCTACACAAGAGCCCAAGGCACCCAGGCCAGCGCACAAACGGTGGAAGCCCGAGCCGGCGTGAGCCAACTCGAACAAGCCGCCGAGCTGACCCAGACGCTGAGCGAGACCGCGCAAAAGCACAACGCCAAACTCAGCGCCGAAGTGCAACCCAAAGACATGCCGGTGCGCAAAGGCCAGCAAGCCAGCGTTGACAGCCTGGGCGCCACCGACAGCCGGGGTGCCACCGAAGCCGCAGGCGACGAAGAGATGCTTGCCATCCAGGGCGGCGCGGGCAGCATCAGTGCGTGGAGCCGCCCCGAGCTGCTCATCAGTGCCCCAGGCGGCGTAGGCAGCGCCACCCCTGCACACAGCGTGATGAGCGCGGGCCGCACCGCGAACCTGGCAGCAGGCCAAGACATCAACTGGACCAGCCAGCGCCACACCGCCATCGCCGTCAAAGCTGGCGTGAGCCTCTTCACCTACGGCAAGGCGCAGAACGGCAGCAAACCCAACACCGAGACCGGCATGCAACTGCACGCCGCCAGCGGCAACGTGAGCGTGCAGGCGCAGGCCAACACGCTGAACCTGACGGCCGACAAAACGATCACCGTGGCCAGCGTCACCAACGCCATCACGATGGGCTCGCCCAAGCATGTGTTGTTGACGGCAGGTGGGGCGTCTCTGCGGATCACGAGCGGGGCCATCACGCTCACGACCAGCGGGCCGGCTAGCTTCAAGGCGGCGATTAAGGAGTTGACGGGGGCGGGGAGTGCGAGTGCCTCGCTGAGCTTGCCTGCCACTGTGCCCTTGAAGGGTTGCGCTCAGCAAGCGCAGCAAGCTGCACAGCTGCAGTCTGCCACTGTCAATCTCTGACACCGCTCATGACTGCTTTGGGCGACTGGCTGAACCAGCGAGCGGCCGCGCACGGTGACGAACTCCATCGGGAGCTCGCCCAATCATCGTCGGGGATATGTCATCTTGTCTACGACCCCGCTCTGATCCCTCTTGGTTCCGATGAAGACACCGTATCCTGGCTCCTTGAGAATCAGCCTGCGCGATCCATCAACATTGCAGGTGCAAAACTGGATAGAGAAGTTTTGCCGCTCTACCGACCTCTGATCACGTCGCAAAGCCAAGGCAGCGGTATTCTCGCCAGCTCTTTGGCGGTGTCGCTGCGTGAACTTCAAGTGCAGAGCTTGCAACGAGGAATTGGGCGACGTATCGGTGGCTGGGTACAGACCACTGAACCTGACGCTGCCTTTGGGCACCTCGGTCGCAGCATGCTGCAACGTCGGCCGGAGGGAACTTTGGTGTGGGTCCGGTTGCATGATCCCGCGGTGCTGTGGGCCCTGTGGCCTCTGCTCAGTGTTCGCCAGCAGGCCTGTCTCCTGGGTCCGTTGATGGCATGGTGGCTGCACGACCCTGCGGGCCACCTGCAAGTATTGAGAGTTCAGTGCGCGTCGAGTGAGCCTTTGGTTCTGGCACCCGAGCAGTTTCCGCTGGTCGATGGCATCCATGCCGTGAACAGCGCTCTGCGGCAGAGGCTCGCCGCGCATGGTGATTCCGCTGCGGTGAGTTCAGAGCAAGCACTGCACTGGCGGCAGTCTGCGTTCGCCGCCATACGCAGAGCACGGCAGCACGGCCTTTCCGATGAACGTGATCTGTCAGCCTTCTGCAACCATGCATTGCTCACTCACCCCAGGTTCGACGAACACCCGCGCATTGCCGGATCGCTTAGCCGTCGAGAGGCCGGCCAGTATTTCACCCAACTTGTCGATGACGTCTCCGAAGACGAGTGGCGCTTGATCGCTGCCGAGATGAGCAAGCTTGCTGGAAGCAGAGCGTCGGGCTTCCCGATACACAACCGAGACTGAACCATGCCTCTTTGCTCCAATTGCATCGTCTCCGGATTACCCTTGCTGCCCGTGAGATACGTGCCGGTCCCCAACAGCGTCAAACAAACTCTGCCAGGCTGGGCGAGCGGCGCTCGGATCAAAAACGTCGCTTTGGGTAGTGAATACCACTATGCACTGCGCACGCTTCGCTCGGGATACGTCTATCTCTTTTTCGAGAAGAACGCTCGCGGCTCCAATCAATGGGAGTGCTACAGCGTTACCGAGGATGGTTGCCTGATGAAGCAGCCGAACCCCAGCATGGCCTCGGAGGCAGGACCGACGGTGCGATGCGCGACGCAAGGCCACAGCAATGCCCGGCTGCACCACCTTGTGATCGAGAAGCCTGAGAAATGCGGCCCCACCTGGATCGCTTTCAGTGAGCACAAATGGAGCGACGAAACCGTCAAGGAATACACCAGCAACAGCCAGCTGCGCAGCGCGCGCATGCAAACCATTGACCCAGCGGCGATGGCTGGTGGTGCGAAGAACGAGCACAGCACCCCGGCCCTGGCATCGGTGCTCGAAGAAGTCATCGAGTACGCCACCGACTTCAGCACGTCCAACCTGCCGCATGCTGCCAACAGCGGTCCCTTCACGAAGGAAGATGGAAGCTATGAAGGCGCCCGCCTCAGCCGTGTCAGCACGCGCTATCCCTGGCACCAGCGCCAAGGCGGTGCGGCCGAGTCGGCCAAGCACATGCAGCAGCGCTCCCTCAAAGACGACGGCACGAACAGCACACCCCATGTGCTGGCGCTGTGGGACGCGATGGGCATGACGCATGAGCTCAACGGCTATCGCAACGACGCGGCGGGTTGGCTCAAGCAGTACAGCGATGAGCGGGACCTGCAGCTTTCCGCGGTCGGCGCGTTCGACGGCATCAAGACAGCCCTGGAAAGTCGGGCTGGCAAAGAGGCAGACCGACAGATCGCAGGCAACATGGGCAACGTCAACGCGACGAATGCCGCGCGCCGCTCTTCTGTCGTGCGCAACTACTTCAACCAGCCTGAGACATCGGGCCCCGAAGTCGCCAAACTCGACAAGCAACTTGAACAGGGGCTGATCAGCGAAGCGAGCTACGAGGCTCGCAGAACGGCGCTTGTCACGCAATACGTGCCAGCCAACAACCAGGCATCAGCGCAAGCGGACTTCGCGGTACTCGACCGGGAGCGCCGTGAATCAACGCCTCGGCGCGAAGCAAGTGAAGCTGCACTCAAGAAAGGTGCGATCGCCCAAGCCTGGCCCAAGTACCGGGATCGCATGGATCAAGCCGCGTACACGAAGTTTGTCGGCAAGTGGGACGAATTCCAGGATCGCCTGAATCCCGTCATCGAAGCGCGCACCAAGGTTCTCATCGCATGGCTGGAAGCGCCTCTCTTTCTGGACAGTCTCCATGACTTCCATGGCGAGAACGTCGAAGACGGGGTGTTGTTCGCCGAAGGCGTCAGCGAAGCGCTGTTCGGCATGGCTTCAAGCGACTCGGGCAAGAAGAAGATTGAGCAATGGGTCAAGGAAGCCAAGGCCACATTCAAGAGCAATCTGTTGTGGCGCGTGGTGGCCCTCAACCAGAACGCTGCCAGGATGGAGCTTGACGCCGCCCTGGCCGAAGCGGAGCAGCACAAGGGCCAACGCACACTGGCCTCAGCGCTGGCCTGGACCAATTACACCGTGAAGACCCTGAAGGCGTTCGCTGACTGCTACAAGAAGCTGCAGGGTGTCTCCGATGCCAATGCCAAGGCGTCAGCGGCGGCGGGCTCGAAGGCGTTCGGCGCACGACTCAAACCCGTCAACATGCGAGGCGTGGACAAGTTTGCCATCAGTGTGGGCGACATCGTCTTCAAGCACTTTCGCGTCAGCGGCCTGGCCGACTATGCCAGCGAGAAGATCATTCAACACATCTTCAGCATTCGTGGGTTGGTCAATCCGGCCGACTCGGTCAACCTCATCATCCAGCAGTCCGCTTCAGAAAACCTGTTGCGCCAACAGACGCTGCGCCGTGTGAGTTCCGCACGCACGTTCATGGCGGCCGACACGCCGCAGATCAGAAGCGCGCAAGCGGAGAGTCTGCAAGCGGCCTGGGCCGACTTCAAGGCCCATGACGCCAGGGCACCTGCGGCCATCAAGGATGCACGGCTCGCCGTTGTGGTGGCGCTGATCGAGGGCGTGAACTTCAGCAAGCTGCTGGTTGAATGCAAAACCAAGGGTGACATGAAGACGGCGCTGAGCCTCCTGGCTTCGGGCATGTCGATCACCAGCGCGATGTTCGACATCGCCACCGTGCCCATCAAGAACCTGCCGCAGATGGGCGCTGAGACCTGGACCTACCAGAAGCTCAAGCTGTGGGGAGGCGTGCTGAGTGGGGGTGCGTCGTTGATCGCGTCGTACCTTGATTTTGTGGATGGGGGAAAAAACAAAGACAAAGGCTATTTCCTGCTGGCGGGTTTGTATTTCTCGAAAGGGCTGTTGGGTCTCGCGTCTGGCGGTTTGACTCTTGCAGTTGCTTTCACCTACTCCGCCCCGCTTGTTGGTCGTCTTACTGGCAATGCGGCCTTGAGCACCGCCGTGCGCGCTGTCGGAACCAGGGCCGCCACCTTCATCGGGCTGCGCATTCTGGGCATGGCCGCAGGAGGCTGGATCACACTGGGGATCTTCGGCGTTCAGGTCATCATCTGGCAGGTCACTCCCAATGCGCTGGAAGAATGGATCGATCATTCGGCGTTCGGAAAGGAGAGGAACAACGACGGGTACCGTTCCAGCAAGGAGCAGGATGAGAAACTGGGCGCCGCGCTGAATGAAATGGGCCTTCAATGAGCATCGAGAAACCGCCTGAGGGCGTGGTGAAGCTGACAGGGACGATCAAGAACTACCGATGCACGCACGCCAGTGCCAGTTTCGTGTTCACCGATGCCGATCGAACCAAGTTGGGCGTGATTGCCATCGCGGCCGGCATGGCGGGTATGAGCGGGCAAGCCGTGTCCACAGCCGCCAACGCGACCAGTACCGAAGAAGACGCAGACTACGTCGAGTTTGATCTGGATGGGGAACCGGTGAAGGGCTGGGTGTGGCGCAGCCCCTTCAAGGAAGGTGACGAGGTGGAGGTGGCCGCCGAGTGGCAAAAGGATCACTACGAGGTGGGTGGTATCGCACGCCCTCTCGATCGCACGATTGCGCTGTATCCGCATTGCTCACGCGGTCGGGCCAGGCACATCAAGACCGCCATCAAATGGTGGTTCATCGGCGTCACCATCTTGAATCTGGTCGGTTTGGTCGTGGCGGTGCCGACGTTCGGTGTCCGTGACTTCTTGACGACCCTGCACGTGATCGTCTTGCCCGTTTTCATTGGCTTCTACGTCTTCTTTGGGGTGATGACGATCAGCCTGGCACGCAAGTGGATGCCGTTTGTTCGCCTGGCTGAGAAGGTCTTCACCATCCTCGGCATGCCCAGCCCCAGCGATGTCGATCTCGTCAGGTCCTCCAAAGTTCAACGCAAGCCTGATGATCCAGGCGAGTACGCGACTTTCTATTTCCGCTACTGATGCAGGTCGGGTCTGAAACCGGCCTGTTCCTGGTCGAGGGTGTTCTCCGAGAAGCGCAACACACCAGAACCAAGGTCAATCAGTACGGCGGCGAGGACATGTACAACTTTGCCGCCTTGCTCGGCGACAAGATCCTCTGTGGGACATTCGAGAGCGCCAATGCGTTCAACAGTGGAGATCGTGTCAAGGTGGTCGTCTCCAAACAGGGAGATGCGCTGCTGGCACTTGCCGTCATCCGAGACAACGACAAGATGCTGTTCATGCCCGCAGGTTGCCACGCAGGCGAACGTGCACTGCTTGGGCAATGCATGAAGCATGCATGGAACATGTGTTGCTGGGGGTGGGTCGTCCTCGGGATCTTCTGGCTGTTCTTCTTCGGCAAGTATTCCAGTTCCGAGGCCAGCACCCAGGAGTGGATGCTGATCGCCACCGCAAGCATCGTCGGCCCGATGCTCCTGACTTTCGGAATGTAGTACTGGACGTTCCGGTCTTTGCGGTCCACCGGAGAGCAGGCTTCGGCGATCCTGCGCGTCCTGGGTTGCCCCGAGCCTGCGAGGTTGAACCTGCTGCCGTACCTGACCACCCGCCGAGCGCCTGACAACGAGTATCGGAACCTGTCGGCCTTTGACTATGAACGTGCACTGTCGGGCCATGCCAAGCGTATTGCCTGATCGCAACCCCGCATGGCGGCGTGGGGGCGTCCGTGTTTTCACCCGGGCCTGGTTGTCGGCCCCTGGTGTCACGCTTGCCGCAAAGCAGCCGGCGAGGAAGTAGGCGCAGAACCGTCCATACTGGTTACCCGTTGGGCCTGCCCGTACCGAGACCGCCTCATGATCCCCCGCATCGACATCGACCAACCCACCCCCGACACCTTCGACTACCGCGTCACCCACGAATCCGAGCCCCTGTTCGACGACAGCGGTTTCAGCTCGGTGATGCACTGCCTGGTGGCCGCGGTTGAGGGTCTCTCGCCCGAGATCGTGGCGGTCGAGGTGGCTTATGGCGGCTACGTGTCCGGCACCTATCCGCTGACGGTCATCGCGATGAACCATGAGCAGATCGCTGCGCATGCGGTCAACACCACCGAATCGATCCGCGAGGCCATGGGCGGCGGTTGATCGCGCGAAGGCGGCCTTTTCCTACAGGTCGCTGGCCCCGGCCGCGCTACGCTGTGTCTTCGTTTCCTGACCAGCGAGCTTCGCAACATGGATCATTCCCCGCAGGCACCGCGCCGCCACTTCTCGATGATCCGGGGTTTTCATCTCGCCGATTTCCTCACGCTCGGCAACGCCGCGTGTGGCATGGGCGCGGTGATCTTCGCCATGGCCTACATGGGCAGTCAGTCGCTGACTCACTTCTACGCGGCGGCGGCCATGGCGCCGGCCGCTTTCCTGTTCGACGTGCTCGATGGCCGGGTGGCGCGCTGGCGCCAGACGCATTCGTCGCTGGGCCGCGAGCTCGATTCGCTGGCCGACATCATCTCGTTCGGCGTGGCACCCGCCGCGCTGGGCTACGCAGCGGGCCTGGCCGGTGGCTGGGACGCGGCCGCCCTCATCTACTTCATCTGCTGCGGTGTGTCGCGCCTGGCACGCTACAACGTCACGGCCGAATCGCTGTCGGCCGGGGCCGACAAGGTGGCGTACTTCGAGGGCACGCCCATTCCCACCAGCGTGCTGCTCACCGGCGTGCTGGCGCTCGCGGCCTGGCAAGGCGCGCTGGGCGACGCGTTGTGGGGCGGGGCGTGGCAGATCGGCCCGTGGGTGCTGCACCCGCTGTCGCTGATGTTCGTGCTCTCGGGCACGCTGATGATCAGCAAGACCCTGCGCATTCCGAAGCTCTGAATGTTCCTGCACTCCCGCTTGGGCTGAGCCAGTCGAAGCCAGCACCGTGCTGTGCGCACCCTTCGACAGGCTCAGGGCGAACGGGCTGAGGCTCAGGGCGAACGGACTCGGGCTCACATGCGCTCGAACACCGCCGCGATGCCTTGCCCACCGCCGATGCACATCGTCACCAGCGCATAACGCCCTTTGATGCGCTGCAATTCGTACAGCGCCTTCACCGTGATGATGGCGCCGGTGGCACCCACCGGGTGGCCGAGCGAGATGCCCGAGCCGTTGGGGTTGACCTTGGCGGGGTCGAAGCCCAGGTCCTTGACAACCGCACAGGCTTGCGCGGCGAAGGCTTCGTTGGCTTCGATCACGTCGAGGTCTGACACCTTCAGCCCCGCCTTCTCCAGCGCCTTGCGCGTGGCCGGCACCGGGCCGATGCCCATGTAGAGCGGGTCGACGCCCGCGTGGCCGTACGACACCAGCCGTGCCAGCGGCTTCAAGCCACGGCGCTCGGCTTCAGCCCGCTCCATCAGCACCAGCGCCGCGGCGCCATCGTTCAACCCTGACGCATTGCCGGCTGTCACCGTGCCGCCGTCTTTCTTGAACGCCGGCTTGAGCTTGGCCATGTCTTCGAGCTTGGCGTTCATGCGCACGTGTTCGTCGGTGTCGAACATCACCGTGCCTTTTCGGCTCTCCAGCGCCACGGGCACGATCTGCTCCTTGAAGTGGCCGGCCTCGATGGCGCGTTGCGCGCGGTGGTGGCTCTCGAGTGCAGCTTCGTCTTGTTGCGCGCGGCTGATGTTCCACTTGGCGGCCACGTTTTCGGCGGTGATGCCCATGTGCACGGTGTGAAACGGGTCGTGCAGTGCGCCCAGCATCATGTCGACCATGGTCGCGTTGCCCATGCGCGCGCCCCAGCGGGCTTGCGGCAGCGAGTAGGGTCCGCGGCTCATGCTTTCGGCGCCACCGGCGACTGCGATCTCGGCGTCACCGAGCAAGATGCTCTGCGCCGCGCTGATGACAGCCTGCAGGCCCGAACCGCACAAACGGTTCACGGTGAGGGCCGGTGTTTCTTGTGCGACACCGCCCTCGACGGCCGCCACGCGGGCGAGGTACATGTCGCGCGGCTCGGTGTTGATCACATGGCCGAAGACCACGTGGCCGACGTCTTTGCCGTCAACCTGGGCGCGGGCCAGCGCTTCGCGGGTGGCGATGGCGCCGAGCTGGGTCGGGGGCACCTCCTTGAGCGCGCCGCCAAAGGTTCCGATGGCGGTGCGCGCACCGCTGACTACAACCACTTCTCTCTTCATGATGGCCTCGCGACGTGTTGAAAACCCTGATTGTGAACACATCGACAATGGCAGCCGCTGTTCAACGGATCGAACGACCATGAAACCCACTTTCACCCTCGTGATCACCGGCGCGGCAGGCGCGCTCGGGCAGGCCGTGGCGCGGCACTTCCTCGCCGCTGGCAACCATGTGGCCTGGCTCGAGCTGGTCGTGGACCGCCTGCGCAGCGTGTTCGGCACACCCGCCAACGCGCTGCTGCTGGCGGCCGATGTGACCTCGGCGCCCAGCGTGGCGGCGGCCATCACACGTGTCACGCAGACCTTCAACCATGTGGATGCGCTGGTGCACATTGCCGGCGGCTTCGAGATGGGCGAACCGGTGCACCAGATCAGCCGTGCGTCGTGGGATCGTTTGATGGACTTGAACGCCTGGTCCTTCGTCAACGTGACGCAGGCGGTGATCCCGCTGATGCAAGCCCAGCGCAGTGGCCAGGTGGTGGCGGTGTCGGCCAATGCCGCGCGCGAAGGGCAGGCGCTGAAGGGTGCCTACTGCGCCGCCAAGAGCGCGTTGCAGCGGTTGGTGGAGTCGCTCTCGCACGAGGTGCGTGCCGACGGCATCCATGTCAACAGCGTGGCCCCCACCACGCTCGACACGCCCGCCAATCGCAACGCCATGCCAGACGCCGACCGCTCGGCCTGGGTGCCGCTCGAGGTGGCCGCACAGACCATCGCCTTTCTCGCCACGCCGCAAGGCGCCGCCGTGCACGGCCAACACATTCAACTCGGGAGCCCATGAATGCCGCAGACCCAGAACCCCATCGCTCACACCCCCCTGGGTGACCTGCAAGGCACAGCCGATGGCGCTGTCAGCGCCTGGCTCGGTGTGCCCTATGCGCAGCCACCGGTGGGCGCGCTGCGCTTTGCGGCGCCGCAGCCGGTGCAGGCTTGGCAGGGCGTGCGCGTGGCCACCACCTTTGGCGCGGCCTGCATTCAAAAGCCCATGGGCAGCATCAAGTCACTCGGCCCCTCGCTCGACGAAGACTGCCTCACGCTCAACATCTGGAGCCCCGCCGCCGACGGCGCCAAGCGCCCGGTGATGGTGTGGATCCACGGTGGCGCGTTCCTGCTCGGCAGCGCGCGTGTCTACACCGGCGCGCACCTGGCCGAGCTGGGCGACATCGTGGTGGTGGCCATCAACTACCGGCTCGGTGCGCTCGGCTTCGTGAACTTTGCCGAGGCCTTGGGCGACGAACGTGCCGCCACCAACCCCGGCCTGCGTGACCAGGTGGCGGCCTTGCGCTGGGTGCGCGACAACATCACCGCGTTCGGTGGTGACCCCGAGAGGGTGACGGTCGCGGGCGAGTCGGCGGGCTCGATGTCGGTGTCGCTGCTGATGCACTCAAGCGAGGCGCAGGGATTGTTTCGCGGCGCCATCATGCAAAGCGGCGCGCTCAGCCTGGTGCACGACCGCGAGATGAGCCTGAAGGTGGCGCGCCACTACCTCGACGTGTTGGGCGTGCGCACGCTCGAAGCCTTGCAGGCCATCCCCGCAGACAAGTTGCTCGCCGCCCAGGCCCGGGTGCACAAGCTGGTGCCTCAGACCGTGCCCGCCGCGCCGTGGTTCGATGGCACGCTCTTGCCCGCCTCGCTCGCTGCGGCGCGCGCTGCGCCCACACCCCCCATCCCGCTGCTGGCGGGGTTCAACCGCGACGAGATCCGCTTCTTCGAGCTGTGGCGCGGTGTGGCCGAGTTGTTCTTGTCGCGCGGGCGCATGGGCGAGCTGCTTCGCCAGCAGTTCGGCGCGGCCCATGCCGAGCGTGTGCTGGCCGCTTACCCCGACACCAAACAAGGCAAGCGCCAGCTCGGCACGCACATGAGCTTTGGCATGCCCACCATGCACTTCGCCGAGCGCCACGCCGCGCAGCACCCCGCCTGGTTCTACCGCTTCGACTGCAGCAACCCGCTGCTGGGTGCGGCCCACGCGCTGGAACTCTTCTATTTGTGGGAGATGGAAGGCCCGTTGCCTGCGATGCTGCGCGGCGGCCCGCTGTGGGGCGCTCGCCGCGCGCTGGCGCAGCGCATGCGTGCCCACTGGGTCGCGTTCGTGCGCGACGGCCGCCCCGGTGAAGGCTGGCCCGCCTTCGAGGCCAGCCGCCGCACGACCCTGGTGTTCAACCGCCGCGACCAGGTGCAAGACGACCCGCAACGCGAGCACCGCCTGGTGTGGGCCGGGAAAGACAGCGCGCCGGGCATGACGATCACCAGCGCGGCTGTGAGGGCCCAAGCTTCAGTCGTGCACGAAGAACACGTGTGACTTGAAGAGCGTGCTGTCCCACCAGGCCTTGCCGAGCGTCGAGAAGCGAAAGTTCACCGCACCGGCCTGGCTTTGCAGCGGCAGCGTGACGTTGCCGTCGGCATCGCGCTTGGCCTTGAGTGCCGCGCTCTCGGGCACCACAGCGGTGATGTGGCCAGGCTTGCCGTTTTCTTCGCGGTCGGCGCAGATGAGGCCGAGGCCGCCGTGGTTGGCGGCGTTCTGCAAGGCGCTGAGGTCGATCACACGGCGCCAGCCGAACGATTCGCCAAACTCGATCAACCAGTTGTGCAGGTCGTCGGCCCGCATCTCACGCAGCGTGCTGCCGTAGGCGGGTGCCACCTGCTCGCCGCGTGCGATTTGCATCAGCGCCGATTCGTTCCACCAGGTGCGAGGCAGGTAGGCGCCGCCGAGGTAGCAATAGTCGGTGGCGTAGACGTTGCAATAGGTGGCGCTGGGGTCGCGCTGGTAGCGCGTGCTGGTGTCGGCCGCGAGCCAGTTGACGATGTGGATCAGCTGGGTGGCACGCGCGGTGGGGCTTGCTGTTGCGTCGCGTGACGGCCGGCCCGGCTCGCCCAGCGGCTGCGCACGTTTGCTGGCTGAGGCGCGACGTGACGCGGGATCGTTCTCGCGGTAGTGCACCGCAGGCACAGGCGGTGCTGGTGGCACAACGGGTGGCACAACGACGGGCGGCGCCATGACCGCAGCCAGGTGTTTGCCGCTCACATACCCCACCACGTCACCGCCACTCAGCGTCACACGCACCCGCACCCACGGTGGCGCGGCCTCACCCAGCACACGCACGAGCTGGCCTTCGGGCAGGGTGGTGATGGGCGGGTTGCTGGCCGCTGATGGGCCGTGTCGCAGGTTGAGCTCGGTGGCCGTCACACGCCGCAGCTCGCCCTGGCCGGCGAGCACGTCAAAGCCGATCGGGCGGAACTGGCCGAAGTTGTCGCGTGCCTCACAGCGCTCCCACGCAGCGCCCAGGCCGCACAGCGCCTGGCCGTGGTTCACGTGTTGGCGCACGTCCCACAGGGTGTAGCTGGACGACTCGCGCCAGCCGGTGGCCTCGGCCAGCCAGGCAAAGCGGGCCAGCGCGTGGGTGTCGCGCACCAGGCGGCCGGTGAGGCCCGAGCCGTAGACGCCGATCTTCAAGGGGCTCGTGCCACCCGCGGCCTCGTCCATGCCGGCCTTCACACCGCGGAAGTAGGGCAGCACCACCTGCTGGATCTCGGCCGTGCTGAAGTCGGTGTCGACCGCAAAGTACACCGCGCTGCCCGGCGGCTGGCCGATCTGGCTGGCGAAGGTCTGGGCCGATGCGCCGTCGAGCCGGCCGCGCTCGAAACCGAAGTCGCTCAGCTTGCGTGCGTTGTCTTGGTAGACGGTGGCAACCTGTACACCAGCGCGTGCGAGATCGGCCGCCTCCTTGGGCGAGATGCGCTTTTCGGGCTGCGAGGTCGTGCGCGAGTGGTAGCGAAAGACAAACGCCTTGCCCTCGCGAACCAGGCAGTCGGCAAAACCGTGGCAATGCCGGTTGGTTGAAAGTCCTTCGTGCATCGTGGCTCTCCCGGCTGCAAAGAGAACCGATGGTGCAGCGCGCCGCCGCGTGGCGAATCCCCAGGCTTATGGATGCTTTGCGCTCACACGCCCAGGTAGGCCCCGATCTGCTGCCCGTCGGCAAACTCAGCCGACGGGCCGGCCAGCACCACCCGGCCTTTTTGCAGCACCACCACGCGGTCGGTCTGCGCGATGACTTTCCGGTGGTCGCGGTCGACCACCAGGGCGGCGATGCCGGTCTCGCGGATGCGGCGGATCACGTTCCATATCTCGGCCACGACGAGCGGCGCCAGGCCCTCGGTGGCTTCGTCGAGGAGGATGAGATCGGGGTGCGTCATCAGCGCGCGGCCGATGGAAAGCATCTGCTGCTCGCCACCCGAAAGTTGCGCGCCCAGGTGGGTGAGGCGCTCCTTCAGCCGCGGGAAGGTTTCCATCACGTGATCGAAGCTCCATTCCATGCGGCCATCACGCCCGCGTCGTGCAGACATCACCAGGTTCTCGCGCACCGTGAGATTGGGAAACACGCCACGGCCTTCGGGCACATAGGCCACACCCAGGCGCGCCACCTCGTGCGGCTGGGCGCGCGAAGCGTCATGCCCCGCGATGACGATGCGCCCCTCGCGCTGCTTCACATGGCCGAGCAGGGTGCGAATGAGTGTCGACTTGCCCATGCCGTTGCGCCCAAGCAGGCCCACGCTTTCGCCACGCGCGATCTGCAGGTCGATGCCCTGCAGCACGTGGCTGGAGCCGTACCAGGCGTGCACGCCTTGCGCGTCGACGATCAGGTCGGCGCTCATGCAGCCACCTCGCCAAGGTAGGCCGCGCGCACCTCGGGGTTGTGGCGCACGGCGTTCGGTTCGTCGGACGCGATCACCACACCGTTGACCATCACCGTGATGCGGTCGGCCACGCGGAACACGGCGTCCATGTCGTGCTCGACCAGCAGGATCGCGTGGTCGGGGCGCAGCTCGGCCAGCAAGGCCAGCATGCGGTCGGTCTCTTCGGCGCCCATGCCGGCCAGGGGCTCGTCGAGCAGCAGCACCTGCGGGCGTGTGGCCAGACACATCGCCACTTCGAGCTGGCGCTTCTGCCCGTGCGAGAGCAGGCCGGCCTCGCGCCCGAGCAGCTCGGTGAGGCCGGCCCGCCGGGCGGCTTGCATGGCGTGTTGGTGGGTCACCGGGTCGTGTGCGGCGTCGGCCCACCAGGCCCAGGCGCGTTGGCGCGTGGCTTGCGCGGCGAGCCGGCAGTTCTCGAACACGCTGAAGCCGGGGTAGAGGGTGGTGCGCTGGTAGCTGCGGCCCAGGCCCGCGCGCGCACGGCGCGGTTGCGGCCAGGCGGTCACGTCTTCACCCAACAGCGAGACCTGGCCTTGTGTGGGCTTGAACTCGCCCGCGAGGACGTTGATCAGCGTGGACTTGCCGGCACCGTTGGTGCCGATCACGGCGTGGATGGCGCCGCGCGAGAGTTCGATCGACACCCGGTCCAGCGCCACCAGCCCACCCCAGCGCTGGGTGATTTCGTGCCCGCGCAGCAAGACTTCAGCCCCGGGCATGGGCCGACTCCTCGGGTGCACCGGCCAACCGTCGCCGGAAGAGGCTCGACAAGCCGATCAAGCCGCGCGGCAGCACCGCCACACTGGCGATGATGGTCAGCCCGAGCCCCAGGTGCCAGTGTTTGGCAAAGGCGCCGAAGATCGCCTCGGAGCGAAACAGCTCCTGCAGCAGTGCAAACGCAAACGCCCCCAGCACCGCGCCGCGCAAATGGCCCAGGCCACCGAGGATGATCATGATCAGCACCGCGCCCGACTGGTGCCAGCTCAGCAGCTCGGGGTTCACGTACGCATCTTTCACGGCAAAGAGAAAGCCAGCCAGGCCGGCCAGCGCGCCCGAGAGCACGAAGGCCACCAGCTTGTACGGGTAGGTCGAAAACCCGGTGGCACGCATGCGCTGCTCGTTGGCCTTGATGCCCGCCAGCGCGCGCCCGAAGGTGGAGCGCAGCAGCACCGCCAGAAAAACGAAGCTTGATCCCAGGCTGCCGAGCACGAAGTAATACAGCGAGAGCGGGCCGTTCAGGTCGACGAGCACCAGGCTGCCGATCATCGCCACCGGCTTGCCGTCGTTCAGGTAGATGCCGTCGCTGCCGCCGCCGAGCGGCGTGTCGTGCACCACGTAATAGGCCATCTGCGCAAACGCCAGCGTGACCATGATGAAGTAGACGCCCTTGGTGCGCAGCGACAACGCGCCCATGAAGAGCGCATACAGCGCCGCCGAACCCATGGCGGCCGGCAGCAAGCACCACAGCGAAGGTGCGGCGCCCTGAGGCGCCAGCAGCACCGTGGCGTAACCGCCGAGCCCGAAAAACGCGGCGTGGCCGAAGCACACCAGGCCCGTGCTGCCCACCAGCAGCTCAAGGCTCAGCGCATAGATGGCGAACACCATGATCTTGGTGACCAGGTCGATGCCGAAGCTGCCCGACACCGCGGGGTACAGCGCCAGCAGCACGCCGGCGGCGAGCACGGGAATGATTTTTTTCAGATCGGCACGCTGTTGCACGCGTTCACCCTGCCTTGAAAAGACCATCCGGCTTCCACAGCAGGATCAAGGCCATCAACACATACACCAGCACGCCGGCGGCCTGCGGGAACACCACCTTGCCGAAGGTGTCGACCGCGCCGATCAGCAGCGCCGCCAGCAGGGCGCCGCGAATGGAGCCGATGCCACCGATCACCACCACCACGAAGCAGAGGATCAGCACCTGGTTGCCCATGCCCGGGTAGGCCGACGACACCGGCGAGGCCACCATGCCGGCCAGCACGGCCAGCGCCACACCGGCGGCGAACACCACCCGGTAGAGGAACTTGATGTCGACCCCCAGCGACTGCACCATCTCGCGGTTGCTGCTGCCGGCGCGGATCATCATGCCCAGCCGTGTGCGCGTGAACACCAGGTACATGCCCAGCGCCAGCGCCAGGCACACCGCCGAGATGAAGAGCCGGTAGACCGGGTAGCTCATCACCTCACCCAGCGCGAAGCTGCCGGCCAGCAGAGGCGGCACCGCCACGCCGTACACGTCGTCACCCACGACGATGCTGCGCAGCTCCTCGAACACCAGGATCAGCCCGTAGGTCATCAGCACCTGCTGCAGGTGCTCGCGTTCGTAGAGAAAGCTGAAGAAGGCCCACTCGAGCACGTAGCCCAGCAGCACGGCGAGCACCGTGCCCACTGCCAGCGTGGCGAAGAAGCCACCGCCCAAGGTGGCCGCGATCGGCGCCGCAAGGGCGTAAGCCATGTAGGCACCGATCATGTAGAAGCTGCCGTGGGCGAGGTTGATCACGCCCATGATCCCGAAGATGAGCGTCAGGCCCGAGGCCACCAGAAACAGCAGCAGCCCGTACTGCAGCGAGTTCAGGCACTGGATGAGAAAGGTGGCGAGGTCCACGCGTCAGGTCGGGAGAAATGTCTTGCAGGTCATGGGCGAATATTGTCTCCGGTATGGTTTGGCACAGAAAAGCTGAGCGCATTGACGCGCGGATCTTCGATCGGCCAAGCACTCCAGCCATCCGGCGGATTGAATCTTGCATGCGCAGCCCCAACTGGAACCGTTGAACCAAGGAACCGCCCATGCAAACACTCGATGACATGCTGAATCGGAATCTCCTCACGACGGACCAGCATGCCGAGATCGGAGCCTGGATCTCGCAGGCTCGCACGCCCGAGGCCATCATGGCGATGCCCTCTTCCCTGTGGCGAAGCCTGGCCTTGGCCAGCGTGCTGATGGATTTCGACGCCGAGGTGTCCCAAGCACCGTTGCTCAGCGCGGAGGACTGAGCGACGGAAGCCGCCACACGCCTTCGGCGGCCACGGCAAAAAGATCCGTGCCGGGAGCCGGTGACAGGGTCCAACCGCCAGTGAACTCGCCGAAGGCCGGCAACAGCAGTTGATGCGCGTCGAGCGCGAAGCAGGGCACGCGCAGGCGTTCTCGCCCGCGGCCGCGAAGCACCACCGTGGGGTGCACATGCCCGGCCAGCACCACGCGGCCCGGCTGGGTCTGTGGGTGGTGGCAAGCAGCGAAAGGCCCGAGATGCCAAGGCTCTTCCACCACCTCGACACCCAGGGCAGCCGGTGGGTCGCCGGCGCGGCGATCGTGGTTGCCGCGCACCAGCACGCAGCGCACCGAGCTGAAGGCCGCGCGCCAGACAGTCAGCTCACCGAGCACCGACGCCGTGCGGGCTTCGGCGGCGTGCAGGAAATCGCCCAGGAACACCAGCGTGAGCGGGTCGTACGCGCGCAGCAATTCGCTGAGCCGGGCAAGGTTGGCCTGCGTGGTGCCGCTGGGCACCGGCTGGCCGAGGGCCCGGTACGATGCGGCCTTGCCGAGGTGCAGGTCGGCGATGAACAAGTGGCGTTGTGCCGGCCACCACAGGGCGCGCTGTGGCAGCAGGTAAAGGGTTTCACCGGCGCAGCGAACGGCCAGGCCAGGGGGCAGGTTCATCTCAGGCAGGCTCATCTGCGGCGCCTGCGGCCATCGGTCTTGGCCGCAGCAGGCGAGGGTGCGGAGGGACCCGCGCCGCCGAAGGCGAGCGTGCTCCGCACTGCCTCCATGCTGAAAGCGGGCGTGTGCCCACCGGCCGCCGCTTCGAGCTGCGCCACCATGCGCGCGATGCGGTCGGCCACCTTCTCGTTCGACAGCTGTTCGCGAAACAGCTCCACCATCAACGGGAAAGAAAACGGTGTGGGCCGCGCCAGTGGCTTCCACACCAGCTGTTGCGTGGCCATCCGCTGCAGGCTCGCGCGCAGGCGGCTGATCTCGAGCTCGTGTGCGAGCAGTTCCTGCTCGGCTTGTTTGAGCAACTGGTTGGCCGGGTCGTACTTGCGGAATACCTCCCAGAACAACGACGACGACGCCTGCAGCTGCTTGTTGCTGCGCTTCTCGCCCGGAAAGCCCTGGTAGATGAGCCCCGCCACGCGTGCGATCTCGCGAAAGCGCCGCTGTGCGAGTTCGCTGGCGTTGAGGCTGTCGAGCACCTCGAGCAACAGCGTGGCGTCATCGCCGACGGCCAGAGCCTTCGGCAACAGGGTCTGCCAGTCGACCTCGGTCGCGCTGAGCAGCTCGAAGCCATAGTCGTTGACTGACATTGAAAACGTGCGCGGCGTGTCGCGCGCCAGGCGCCACGCCACCAGGCTCGCCAGGCCCAGGTGAACGTGGCGGCCCGCAAACGGGTAGAGAAACAGGTGCCAGCCCTCGCGCGTCTTGAGCGTCTCGACCAGCAGGGTCTGAGGTGTGGGCAGGGCCGACCATTGCCGCTGGATGTCGAACAAGGGCTTCAGGCTCTGCAGCTCGGGGCTGTCGTACTGGCCGGCATCGGCGAGCGCGAGCTGCTGCACCACCGCATCGGCCAGCGTGCTCGAGAGCGACATGCGCCCGCCATTCCAGCGCGGCACGGCTGCACGCCGGCCGGTGGCGCGCCGCACCCAGGCCGTCATGTCGTGGATCCGCACCAGCTCCAGCAGCCGCCCGCCGAACATGAAACATTCGCCCGGTTTCAGGCGCGCGGCAAAACTCTCTTCGACGCTGCCCAGGCGCGCACCGCCGACGTACTGCACCGGCATGCTCGCGTCGCTGACGATGGTGCCGATGTTCATGCGGTGGCGCCGCGCGAGGCGGGCATCGGGCACGCGCCAGACGCCGTCGTCGCCCGGCACGGCGCGTTGGTAGTCGGGGTAGGCGGCGAGCGAGGGGCCGCCCTGGCGCACGAAGGCCAGGCACCACTCCCAGCTCTCGCGCGAGAGGCCCGCATAGGCGGCGGTGCTGCGCACTTCGTCGTACAAGGCCTCGGGCTCGAAGCCGCCCCCCAGCGCCACCGTGACCAGGTGCTGCACCAGCACGTCGAGCGGCTGCTGCGGTGACGGCCTGGCTTCGATCTGCCCGGCCGCAATGGCGGCGCGCGCGGCAGCGCCTTCGACCATCTCGATGCTGTGTGTCGGCACCAGCGTGATGCGCGACGGCCGCCCCGGCGCATGGCCCGAGCGCCCGGCACGCTGCAGCAAGCGCGCCACGCCTTTCGGCGAGCCGATTTGCAGCACCCGTTCGACCGGCAGGAAGTCCACCCCGAGGTCGAGGCTCGAGGTGCAGACCACCGCGCGCAGCTCGCCGTTTTTCAGCCCGAGCTCCACCCATTCGCGCACCGCACGATCGAGCGAGCCGTGGTGCAGCGCGATCTCGCCGGCCCATTCGGGGCGCGCTTCCAGCAGCGCCTGGTACCAGATCTCCGACTGCGAGCGTGTGTTGGTGAACACCAGCGTGGTACTGCTGGATTCGATCTCGGCGATCACCTGCGGCAGCATGGTGAGCCCCAGGTGCCCCGCCCACGGGAAGCGCTCCGCAACCGGCGGCAACAGCGAATCGACCACCAGCGTCTTGGGCACCTCGCCTTGCACCAGGCGGCCCGGCGTGTCACCCAGCAGCGCGTGCTGCGCCTGCGCCAGGTTGCCCAGCGTGGCCGACATGCCCCACACACACAGCCCGGGGCACCAGCGCCGCAGCCGTGCCAAGGCCAGCTGCACCTGCACGCCACGCTTGTTGCCCAGCATCTCGTGCCACTCGTCGACCACCACCAGGCGCACGCTGCCGAGCGATGCCTGCGCATCGGCGCGCGAGAGCATCAGCGACAGACTTTCCGGCGTGGTCACGAGGGTGGTGGGAAGGCGCTTGTCTTGCGCACTGCGTTCGCCGGGAGCGGTGTCGCCGCTGCGTGCGCCGGTGCTCCAGCTGTCGAACGCCGGCGCTGCACCTTCTGCCGGTTGCAACTCGGCAAGAGGGCCTTGCAGGGCGCGCAAGGTGTCGGCGGCGAGCGCCCGCATGGGGGTGATCCACAACACGGTCATCGGCGCAGGCTTGCTGACCGCCTGGCCGCCAGCGGTTCGCAAAAAGGCGATCAGGGCGCCGAGCCACACCGCATAAGTTTTACCGGCCCCGGTTGTCGCGTGCAGCAGGCCCGACTCGCCGGCGGCCATGGCCGCCCACACCTCGCGCTGGAAAGCGAAGGCTTGCCACCCGCGAGAAACCATCCACGCGAGCAGCTTTCGCTCGACGGCTTCTGCCGCGTCCGTTGGGAGAGGGAATTCAGGTGTTCGTCGCGGCGATCTTTTGCCTGTCATGGGCAGATGATGCCCGCGAAACTGACCTTGCAGGCCGGGCTCGGGCATCCGATCCGTTTCACCCTGCTCGCCACGTTCCCATCTCGATGGAAACAGCGCTGTCAAACTTCGCGCCTAACATGGCTCGATCTTGTCTTCGTCAATGAAGCCAGCCTGCGCGCCACATGGAACATCAATCGCCGATGGAGATTCAGAATCAACGCGGTCCGCGCCGGGGGCCTCTGCGATGAACCTGCGTCATCTCTTTTCTCTTGCGCAAGAAGGCTGGGTCAATCGACCGGTCACCCAGCCGCTCGGTATCCGAGCCATGGATCTGCGCAGGATGGCGGTCGACCTGGACAAGGCGGTGTCCGCTCAAGGCGCTTCTGCGTTGTCGGACCAGGTGGCGTACGTGAGACTGAAAGAGGTCGCCCAGGCCTCGCCGCGCGAAGCCGTGCTCGAAGGCTGGAATGAGGTCGAGTCGCTGCTGCGTCAGCTCTCGGAGCAACGAGGCATCAAGCTCAAGAGCAGTACCTTGAGCCTGCTCGACACATTGGAGCGCCGCAAGTTGCTCGACTTCCACGCCTATGCCTTGTTGCGCGACATGTTCGCCTTCTGGGTCGACGCCACGGGAACCTCGTCGGCCGAGCTTTCGCCGGAAGCGGCGCAGGACTATGCGGTGGCGGTGCGCGGTGCACACCGCCTGCTCTACCGGCTGCTTGCCTACGGGCCCCACGTCGAGCCTTGACCTCCGGGCCAACCTGGATCTCGTCTGCGGAGCGGTTAGACGGTGTCCCCCACACCCACTCACCCGTGGCGTAGTGCACGAGCGACCTAAGGGTTTACCTGTATCCTCTCGCCCTTTTCCAGGAGCAGAGAGATGAAACGGTTGATGGTCGGAACGGTGGTGTTGGCGCTGGTGGCCTGGGTTCCCTGCGCATACGCTGACGTTCAGGGCACGGGAGCGTCTTTCCCGTCCAAGGTCTACTCCAAGTGGTCCGAGCAGTACAAGAAACAGGCCGGGGAAACCGTCGTCTACAAGCCCACGGGCTCGGGCGACGGCGTCAAACAAATCACCGAGCGCAAGGTGGGGTTTGCCGGGTCTGACACGCCCCTCTCGCAGGCCGAGCTCACCAAGCGGCAGCTCGTGCAATTTCCGATGGTCGTGGGCGGGATCGTGCCGGTGGTCAACCTACCCGCCGTGGGCGAACGATCGTTGCAACTGGATGGCGCCACACTGGCCGCCATCATGCTTGGCACCATTCAGCGCTGGGACGACCCGCGCATCGCCGAGCTCAACAAAGGAACCCGCCTGCCGGCCACGCCCATCAAACGCATCGTGCGGGCCGACAAGTCAGGCACCTCCGAGGGCTTCAGCCGCTACCTCTCCCTGGTGTCCGTCGACTTCAAGACCCAAGTGGGCGAGTCCCAGCTGCCCAAGTGGCCGGGCGACGTGACCACTGCAGAGGGCAATGACGGCATGGTCAACGCGCTGCGCGCGACGACGGGGACGATCGCCTATGTCAGCTTCGATCGGGTGGCGCGGGATGGTTTGACCGATCTGAAGCTTCGAAACGCTTCAGGACGGTTCGTCAAGGCGTCTGAAGCAGGTTTTCGGGCTGCCATTCAAGACAGTGAGCTGGGCCGACTGGGCAACGATCTCGCAAGCCTGATGGATCGACCCGGCGCGGATTCCTGGCCCATCACCACGGCGACGTTTGCGCTGGTCGACGCCAACCCGAAACAAGCCGACTCGGCAGCACCGGCGCTGCGGTTCCTGTACTGGTGCTTCTTGCATGGCGACGAACTGACCCGCGGCACCGGCTTCGCTCCGCTGCCGGTCATCGTGCAATCGCGCGTGGCCGCCCGTTTTGCCAGCGTCAAGGCCCAGGATGGGCAAACCTTGCATTACATGAAGTTCTGAGCCGGCTCGCGGGGCGCCCGCTGGGCGTAGTCGTGCGCGACGCCCTCCGTGCTGCGCCCATCCGGTTTCAGGGTGCGCCCCAGCTCGTCAGCAGATGTTGACGGTTGCATGGATCGTCAACTAACATTGACGGCATGGCATTTCCGAAATCTCTTCCAGACCCGAAAGACACCGCCAACGCGCTGACGGCGGTCGTGGCCCTGCGTCGTCTCGCAGATGAACTGGAGCAACGATCCGTGGCACTTGCGCTCCAGGATGGCTGGTCGTGGTCCCAGATCGCCGAGGTTCTCGGTGTGTCCAAACAAGCCGCACATCGCAGGCTGTCGTTTTTGCAACCCCATGGGAGCCGCCAAGGCTAGAAACGCATGTTTGCTTCGATCAAAACCCGATTTCACGATGCCCGCACCATCGCCCTTCTTTGCAGCGAAGCAGAGCAGAGCGCTCGCGCCGAAGGCAGGGTCAAACCCGGCTCGGAACACTTTGTTCTGGCCGCACTCGAACTGCCGGACGACAGCGCCCGCCATGCGTTCGGAAGCCTGGGCATCGATGCCCAGGCTTCAGCAAGGCCATGGCCACCCAGTTCGCAGACGCACTCGCTGCGGTGGGGGTGGTCGTCACACGGTCTGCACAAGCCGGCACCACCTCGTCGGTCGACGTGGCGCCCGCACCCGCTCTGTACGAGGCAGAACCTTCGGGCCAGGCGCTGATGCAGCGAATCGCTGCGACCCGCCATTCGCGTGCCACGCGATGTCTCATGGGCGCAGATGTCTTGCTGGCAAGCGCCCAGGAGGAGCACACGATCGCGGCCCGTGCGTTCGCCGCTTTGGGGGTCACGAAACCACAGTTGACCGAGGCTGCCCATGAAGCCATTGCCGCAGCGCAGCGCGCCACGACCTCGTAGCCGCGCAGGCGCTGCAGAGCACACCTTGTCTCGAGGCTGCGCGCGCCATCATGCGATCGAACACCTGCAGGGTGGAGATAGGGGGCGCCGGCCTCGCGAGGGTCGGCAACTCTCTTGAGCGCTGGCTCGGCAGGCACGCCCGCTGGGCGACCCGGGACGTATGCTCCAGATCGCACGGCCTCGCGCCCGGTTGCATGGCTGTCATGAACCGCCGCTACCTTCGTGGTCACGACGTACTCATACGGGAGCACCGAAGATGAAACTGAAGCAACTCAGCATCGCCACCTTCAACCTGTACAACCTGAACGAACCCGGCGTCGCGCTCTACACCGACCGCGACGGCTGGAGCCAGGCCGAGTACGACTTGAAGATTGCCTGGACGGCGCGCCAGTTGAACATCCTGAAGTCGGATGTGTTCGGCTTTCAGGAGCTGTGGCACGCGTCGTCGCTGACCAGGGCGCTGGACGCGGCCGGTTCGAGCGAGGAATACGACATGCTGGTGCCGCCCGACGCAGACGGCAGCAGAATCGTCTGCGCGGCCATCGTGCGCAAAGGGCTGCTGACCGGAGCGCCCAACTGGATCAGCGAGTTCCCCGAGAAGTTTCGGCTCCAGTCAAGCGGCGACGATCCTCAGACACCGCTGATCGACGTGAGCATTCGCGGCTTTTCCCGCCCCGTGGCGCACTTCACGATCCGGCCGCGCGAGGACGAGCCGGAGGTGCATGTCTACGTTTGCCACTTCAAGTCGAAGGCGCCCACCAAGGTGTTCAACGAGCCCTGGTTCCGCGCCGACAAGCCCACCTATTCGAAACACGCCACGGCGCTGGGTGCCGCCCTGTCGACGATCCGCCGCACGGCCGAGGCCGCTGCGCTGCGCTTTCTTCTGACCGAGCAGATGAAGGGCAACGACACGCCGGTGATCGTGCTCGGTGACATCAACGACGGCCAGCACAGCAACACCGCCAACATCCTGACCGAGCAGCCCCGGTACCTGGTGGGTGACTCCGTCGGCGGCGGGGACGCGGCGCTGTACACCGCGCAAACGCTGCAGGAGTACCGAGACACACGCGATGTGTACTACACCCATGTGCACCAGGACATTCGCGAATCGCTGGATCACATCCTCGTCAGCGAACAGTTCTACGACAACGGTAAAAAGCGGCTGTGGCTGTTCGACGGCATGGCGGTGAACAACGACCACCTCAACTTCGACAACCACAAGGCCGACGGCACCAACGACCATGGTGTGATCCGGGCGGTGTTCAAACACAAGCCGATCAAGGTACTGGAGTAGCGAGGTCGACGCAGCGTTGACTCGTCGCCGGCCAGGCGCGAGCAATCGCCACGATCACTTGACTCTGCGGCGTGGTCGCGTTCAGTCCTTGTTCAACTTCACGCCTTTCGGTCGGCCGGTCTTGAGGCTGGGAACGCTGTCCAGCGCGGCCAGAAATGCCTTGTCCGTCATCTGATGCAGCGCCTGGATGCCCGCGCGCAAAAGCTCGCTCTTCTTCGCGGGTCGCGTCAGCTTGACGGCGCGCGCCTTCAGCACTTCAAGCACCAGGTATTCGGGCTTGGGGATGGTGAAGCTGTCGCGCACGAGCTTCGGTTTGCTCTTGTGCGGTGCAACAGGCCCACCCTGGGTGGAGGGGGTCTTCTTGGCAGGCGCGGTCTTCTTGGCGCTCACCGGCGGCCGCTTGGTCGCGGGCGCTTTGGCGGTTTTGGCGGGAGCAGGAGTCTTGCGGGTTTGCGTTGTACTGGTCATGTGAATCCATCAATGGCGTATACGGTATAAACAGTTTACATGGATTCCTGATACGCTCTTTGCAAGCGCGGTGCGTTAGCCAACAGACGCCAAGGAGACAACCATGGGCACTGACCACGATCACCTCCACTACACCCCGTCGTCGGTGGGAGCGTTGATGGATCCGGGTTTCCTGCGACAAGCGGTTCACGATGCTGATTCGCCGCATGGTTTGCACACAAAGCCGGTGCTGTCGGAACCCACGCCTCGTTGGCGTGCGGCCCTGCATTCAGCCATGGGCGCTTGCCTGCAGCGCCTGCATCTCTGAAGCAATTTGGCGTGGCTCGGCCGTTTCAGCTCCGCGCCCCTGGCATGGCCCGTTCGGGCTGGCCCTGCGTTTGAACAAATGAAACGAATCGGCACGTGCGTGACATCGTGGCGTGACATGCCACGCCCACCATCAAGGCTTCCGCGGCCACTTGCCGCTCTGGAGTGAGCAATGATTTCGTTGAGCTTGATCTCGATGGCCCATGACGACTTGCAGCGCCTGGTCGACGCGCGGCCCCGTTCACACGGCGGGGCCGGCTTGTCGCGCGGGGTGGCGCTGGTGGCCGCGGTGCTGGCTTTTGCGGCGGCCGCAGTGGCCGTCGTGATCGGCCACTGACTACTGCGCGAGGGTCACGGCCGCAGGCGCGACACGGCGCAACAGTCTGGGCTCCGCCGTCAAACGAGGTGGCGTGCCCGCGGCTGCGGCCGGCGGAACCAACTTTTCCTGGCTCGCCCAGCGCCGTTGGCTGCTCATGGTGGACACCAGCGACTGGTCCAGGCGGATTCGGTAGTCGTGTTCTTTCAAGTGCAGTTGCGCCTGTTCACGCGTGACCCCCAGTTTCTCCATCAAGATCTCGCGCGCCTTGTCCGGGTTCTGGGCAATGACCGCTTCAGCGCGAATCAAGGCCCGCAGCAGCTGCAGCAAATGGGCCTCTTTGGCCGCTGCGATCGCACGGGTCGTGATCAAGCCGAAATGCTGTGTGTAGACGCGGGGGTTGGGCATCGCCATTCCGTCGTCGCCGAGCGCTTGCAGCGCCGAGGCGGCGGCCGGCTCCCAGATCGACACCGCATCGATCTCCCCGCGCTGAAACGCCGGGGTGATCTGGTCGGGCAGCAGCGACACCACACGCACCCGCTCGGGATCGATGTTGTGAAACAACAGCCAGCTGCTCAAAAAATACTGGGCCGAGCTGGCGGTCACGGTCCCGATTCGTTTGCCTTGAAGGCTGTCGGGGCTGGTGATTCCCGCCGACTTGCGGGCGATGAGCTTGATCTGATGCGACGACGTGCTGATCGACGCGATGAAGGCCAGGTCATCGCGTGAGAAGCTGTTCAGCGTGGCCACCACATCGGCGGCGGTGGCCACCTGAACCTGCCCCGAGGCGAGCAGCTTGTAGCAGTCGCGCCCGCTGGTGCAGTCATGAAACCGTGGCTTCAGGCCTTCGCGCTCGAAGTGCCCCATCGCCTGGGCCACGTAGATGACCAGCGAGACCGGGCCCTTGGAGACGGCGATGTCCAGGTCGCTCGCGCGTGCGGGCGCGGCCAGCCACGCTGCGGCAGCCCACGCCAGCAGCAGCCGCTGAACCCACCGCGCGCTCGCGCGTGTCATCTCACGACCTCGGTGGAGAGGTGGGCCATGCGGAAGGTGTTGCGCCCGGCATCCTTGGCCGAGTAGAGCGCCGTGTCGGCGGTCATCAGCAGCTCTTTCGCCGAAGGCAGCGCGCCGGCGGGCCGGTGGAAAGCGACGCCGATGCTGGTCGAGACGTCGATGCGTGCGCCGCCGGCATGCATCGGCAGGTTGACCGACGCAATGATCTTGGCCGCCACGGCCAGCGCCTCGTCTTCGGTGTGGAGCCCTTCGAGGATGATCACAAACTCGTCGCCTGCGAGACGGGCCACCGTGTCGGTGGTGCGCACGCTGCTTTGCAACCGCTGAGCAAACTCCTTGAGCACATCGTCGCCTGTGGCGTGCCCCAGGCTGTCGTTGATCGACTTGAAGCGGTCGATGTCGAGGAACATCACCGCCAGCGAATCGCGCGAGCGTTCCGCGCGGGCCAGCGCCTCCGGCAGCCGTTCGTTCACCTGAAGCCGGTTGGGCAGGCCCGTCAGGGTGTCGAAGCGCGCCAAGGCCTGCAACTGCCGCTCGACGTTCTTGAGCGCCGTCACATCGGAGCTGAGCGTGTAGAGGCCGCGCACTTCGCCCTGTTCATCGATGTCAGGGATGTAGGTGGTCTGGGTGGTGCGCAACACGTTCAGTGCCAGCGCCTCGTTCTCGAACTCGACTCGCTCGCCGGCCAGTGCGCGCTCGAGAAAGGGGCGGCGTGGCTCGTAGAGCGAGTCGCCGACCACGTCTTGCACATGCTGGCCCACCAGTTTGGCGGGATCGGCTCCGAGCCAGGTGCGGTAGGTTTCGTTGGCGAACCGCACCTTCTGGTCCTTGTCGATGTAGGAGATCAGCACGGGCAGGTTGTCGGTGATGGCCCGCAGCCGCTGTTCGCTGCGCGCCCGATCCAGCTCGGCCTGGCGCACCGGGGTCACGTCGAATGTCATCACGTAGAAGCCGCGCACCGGGCCGTCCGCCGGCCGATCGGGCACGAGATGGGCCTGGAAATAGGCGTCCTTGCCTTTGCGCTTGACGTGGCCCTCGAACGAGGCGAGTTGACCGCCCAGCACGCGCTGGATGTGGGGCGCGTGCTGTGCGTACGCTTCTTCGCCGATGCCAGAGCGCAGGGTGTGGCGGTGCATGTCGTCACGCGACAGGCCATTGAGCCGCAACACCGTGCTGTTGGCGAAGATGCAGCGCTCTTCGTTGTCGAAGTAGCCGATCATGGCCGGGATGTGGTCGGTGATGTCACGCAGCCGGCGTTCACTGTCTCGCAGCTGGGTCTCGGCGAGCTTGCGTTCGGAGATGTCGCGCAGGAAAGCGTTTGCGGCAAAGCCGTGGCCCTCTCTGACCGCGGCCAGCGACAACTCGATCGGAAGGCTCCGCCCAGCCTTGTGCAAGGCCGTGATTTCGATGCGCTGGTTGACGACCGGGCTTTCACCCGTTTTCGCAAAATGGCGCATGTCGTGGCGGTGCGCCTCGCGATGTTCCGGGGGAATGATCGTGTCGCCCAGCGACTTGCCAAGCACCTCGTCTCGCGTCCATCCGAAGGTGAGTTCGGCCTGGCGGTTCCATTCCTGGATGCGGCTGTCGGAGTCGATGCTGATGAAGGCGTCGGGTGCGTGGGTGAGGATGCTGCGCACCCGCTCTTCATCGTGGGCATGGGCGAGTTGCAGGTTCTTCAGCGCGGTGACGTCGACCGCCATCGCGAACAAGCCGGTCACCGCGCCGGACTCGTCGAATTCGGGGATGTAGTCCGTCAGCAGATGCCGGGTTTGTTCGTGCAGCCGAGCCACACGTTCGAACTGTGTGCGCTGCCCGCCGAAGGCGATCTGCAGGTGTGGTGACACCAGCGCATACGTCTGTTCACCCAGGATTTCTCGAACCGTTCTTCCGATCACCGCCTCGGCGGCCACGCCAAGGAGCCGCTCGTATTGCGCGTTTGCAAACACAAAGCGCTCTTTCAGGTCAATGTAGGCAATCAGAGTCGGCAGGTTGTCGGCGATCAGGCGCAGCATGTGCTCGCTGCGGGCCTGCGCCAGCTCTGCGTGCTTGCGCGCGGTGATGTCGTTGGCCATCACGTAGAAGCCCACCACCGTGCCATCGGCCGCCACGTCGGGCGTGTAGTCCACGAGGTGGTACACCTCGGCGCCGCGTTGCGTGCGCCGGCGCTCGAACCTGCGGTGCTCGCCGCGCATCACGCCGGCCAGCTCGTCGCGCAGCTCGGCGAAGGCCTCGGCACCCACCCGGTCGGCGAGCCGGGTGCCGATGAGGCTGGCCGGGTCGATGCCGAGCACCGTGCCGTAGTAGGCGTTGGTGTAGCGGTAGATCAAGTCCTTGTCGACATAGGCGACGAAGGCCGGCAAGCTGTCGGTCACCGCCTTCAGCTGGCGCTGGGTGCGTTGCATCTCTTCGTTGCTGCGCGCCAGGGCCCCGGTCATCTCGTCGAAGCGCCGTGACAGGTCACCAAATTCGTCTTGCCGCGAAGTGCCGGCCCGCACACTCAGGTCGCCTTGCGTGACTCGGGCGGTGGCCCGGTCGAGGGAGAGCAGCGGCAGCAGCACGCGCTGGCGCACCGCCAGTGCCAGCGCCGCCATCATCGCCAGCATGAGCAGCGGCAAGGCGATGGCGAAGGTGCGAAAGGTCTCCTCGGCATCGTGGCGAACCTGGGCCGCCTCCTGGTACCACTGGTAGGCGAAGTCGCTCATCGCCTGAGTGTTGGTGAGCATCTGGTCGATCAGCACCTCGCGTCGCCGCTGGGTGAAGGCATCGCGCCCTTGCGACAGCTCTTCCAGCCGCTGGAAGAGTGGCGGAAGCGCCTGTGTCACCGAGCGGAGCTCCTTGAGGGCGGTGCCGCCTTGGCGGGCTTCGTCTGACTGCAGGGTGGCCGCGATGGACGAGTGCCGCTGGTACCACTGCTGTGCCGCCCGGTCCTCGAAGTGGCGGGCGTACTCTTGCGTCAGCACCAGCAGGCCCGACACGTCGTGCGATGCCGAGTGGGCGCGGTACTGGACCTCGCTGGCTTCGGCCTCCACATGAGCAGCTCGGCTGATCAGCAGGGCCGCGGCGATGCTCAGCCCGACACAGGCTGCCACCGCGGCAATGAGCTGGCTGCGAATGCGCACGGTGTTCAGCGCCCGACGCCCACCGCCGAAGGCTTGACCGCCTTCAGCGGGGATGTGTGCAGCAGCCCGAGAAAGTTGGGGCTGGCACCGCTCTTCACATGCCCCTCACGGCGCGCCCAGCGGGCCTGGCCCTCCATCGTGCTGATCAGAACCTGGTCCAGGCCCAGGCGGTAGCCCATGCCGGGCCAGACCCAGTCGACGAAGGCCTGGTCGAGGTTCAGGGTACTCATGAGAATCGCCTGTGCTTCGTTGGGCCGCTCCTGGATGAAACGTTCGGCACGCTCGACCGCTCGCAGCAGCTGCGTCAGCTCGGCATCGCGCACGCCCACGTGGCGGCGCTGGACGACCAGATTGAAGGTCAGCAGGTAGGCGCTGCTGTTGGGCATCAGCAGGGCGCTGCTTCCCAGGGCCTTGATGGCCAGGTAGGCGTGGGGCTCCCAAAGGGCTGCCGCGTCGATCTTCCCGGACTGAAGTGCATCCAGCATCTGTTCGGGTGCCAGGGGCACGATGGTGACGCCTTGAGGGTCGACACCCACCGTCAGCAGGTAGAGCTCGAGAAAGTATTGGCTGGCCGAGCCCATGACCGCACCGATGCGCTTGCCGGCCAGGTGCAGTGGCTTGGCGATGCCGGAGCGGGCATGCGCCAGCAGCTTGACGTCTTCCGTGGTCGAGACGATGGTGCCGATGATGGCGTAGTCGCTGCGCTCGAAGCTGTTGAAGACGATGGGCAGCTCGCCGACGGTGGCAATGTCTGCCTTGCCATCGAGCAGCTCGCGCATGCAGCGGTATCCGCCCATGCAGGGCAGCAGGGTCACCTGCAGGCCCTGGTCGGCCAAGTAGCCCTTTTGCTGAGCCACATAGAGCGGCAGAGACAAGGGCGAGCGGGACACGGCAATGCGCAGCGGCTGAGCGACGGCCACCGAGGGGGCGCCGAGCGACAGAAGCACCAGCGGGAGCACCAGAATCAAGCGGCGCAGGAGAGGGCGGTGGAGCATGTGGGCACCTGCAGGTTGGCTGAAAGAACGGGCGCAAGAAGACCTTCAACCGCTGGTCGCAGCGAGCACAGAGTCATCAGGATGGTGCTCGCAGCGCAAACGGGTGACCGCCCGATAAGCGGTGCCAAAAGAGGCTTTCATTCAGGCTTGGCTGCACGGCGTCTTCAGATTCCTACAAAGATTCCAGCAGCATTCCTTCAACTAAATGGCGATTTTTCGCGGATCATCACGATCGCATTCGATGGCACTTCCCGCAGCTGACCGAGTGCGCCAGCACCACACCGAACCTGCCCCTACCCAGAACCCGACATGCGCATACGAACCTTGCTTCTCATCGTTGCTGCGGTTGTGTTCGTTCCAGGCTTTCTTGCCGCCATCGTCGCGGTCGAACAGGTGCGAGATGGGGAGCGAGAAGCCGCGCTGCGCGGCCTGCGTGAAACGGTGCGGGCCTCGGCGCTCCTGGTCGACCGCGAAGTGCAGCGATCGATTGGCGCCATGACGGGGATGGCCCAGTCGGATCATTTGAGAACTGGCAACTTCAAAGCCTTCTACGAGCAGGCACTGGCCATCAACCAGCCTCACATCTGGACGCTGTTGCTCGATGAATCCGGGGTGCAGGTTGTGAATACGGCGGTTCCCTTTGGAACACCGCCTCCACCTGCCGGGGCGCAAGATCGAGTTGCAAAAGTCCTGGCCAGCAACCGCATTCTTGTCACCGACCTGATCATCGGGCCAGCGACGGGCAAGCTTGTTACCACCCTGTATCTGCCCACCAAGGCGTGGAACGGAAAGCGGTACGTCATTGCGCAGGCGTTCTCGGTCGAGCACTGGAAAGCCACCGCACTGACCCTCAAGAGCAGCTCTGACATCACGATCGCGGTCATCGACAGAAACGGCAAGTTCATCTCGCGAAACAAGAATTCCGATGAACTTCTTGGAAAGCAGGCGCGCCCCGAACTCGTGGCCGCCGCCGCGGCATCCAGCGAGGGGCTCATCCGGCATCAGACGCTGGAGGGAGTCGACTCTTACGATGCCTTCACACACTCGGAGTTGACCGGCTGGACCGTGGCAGTGGCTGCGCCGGTGGCGCAGATCGATTCATCCGCCACCCGCTCCGTGATCTGGCTGGGGGTTGCTGGAGTGATCGCGTTGACTGCGGCGATCATCGCGGCGACGTTCCTGGGTCGTACCTTCATTCATGTGATCGAGGTCGCTTCGCGGGCTGCCGAATTCGTCGGCAAAGGCGTCACCCCCGTCATCACGAAAAGCCCGCTCCACGAAGTGAACGACCTCTACGGTTCTATCGCGGAGGCCGGCGAGTCGATTGCATCCGAAAGGCGATCCAGGGAGGCCGCTGAAAAGGAGCGCAACCTGCTCCTGGCCCGCGAAACCGCCCTTCGCGAAGCAGCCCAGATGCAGAACACGGCCAAGGATCATTTTCTGGCCCTGTTAGGGCACGAACTGCGCAACCCGCTGGCCGCGATCACCGGTGCCACCGCTGTTCTGGGGCACCCCCGCACCACGCCGGAGGCGAAGGCCAAGTTTCTCGCCATCATCCAGCGCCAGAACCGGCATTTGGCTCACATCGTGGATGACTTGCTGGATGTGAGTCGCCTGGTGTCCGGGAAGATCGTGCTGGAACCCACGCGGATCAATCTGGCCGACTGCGTTCGACGTTGTGTCGAGGCCTTGCGAGCCTCGGATCGGGCTTCTGGCCGCGTCATCTCGATTGAGTCGGAAGACGTCTGGGTGAATGGCGACGCGGTGCGCCTGGAACAGATCGTCAACAACCTCGTGTCCAACTCGCTCAAATACTCGGCTCCGGATACCGAGATCCGGGTCAACGTCCGCGCCGTGGGGGAGCAGGCCCTCCTTGAGGTGGTGGACACCGGCATGGGCATCGATGCGGCGCTGATGCCGCACATCTTCGAACCTTTTGTGCAGGGGCCGGCCAGAGAGGGCTTCATGGCAAGCGGCTTGGGCATCGGTCTTGCGCTGGTGAAGCAGCTGGTTGAACTTCATGGCGGCGAGGTGAGCGCCGAAAGTCGGGGCCGTGGCACCGGCACCACCTTCCGTGTCACGCTCCCGAAAGTCTCCCAGAGCGCCTCGATGCCCGCCGGGCCAAATCAAGACGCTGCGGCCCCACGCCGTGTGCTCCTGGTGGAAGACGATCTTGATGCGATGGAAACCACAAGCGAGTTGCTGCGACTGATGGGCCATAGCGTGATACCCGCCCGCAACCATGCCGAGGTTCGTCTGGCGCTTGCGTCGGAGTCTGTCGATATCGTGGTGATGGACATTGGGTTGCCCGGAAAAGACGGCTGCCAGATCGCGAGTGAGCTGCGGCAAATGCAACAAATGAAGTCTGTTCCCATGGTGGCCTTGACGGGGTTCGGGCAGCAATCGGATCGAGCCCGCGCGCTGGCGGCGGGCTTTGACGATCACGTCACCAAGCCGGTCGATCAAGACACCCTCATGCGAATCATCGACGAACGCACGAGAGGCCACGTTGGATCGTGACCGTGCAGTGCGCGGGATGGAAAACCCAAACGATCACGCGCCTGCGTGCGACGGACTGTCGTAGGCCTGCACCTACCGACCGATACGCCGAATCCTGATTGAACCGGGGTGTGAGGTCTTGTAATTTCAAGACACCTCATTCACTGGAGACTCTCATGCTGCTGCGCAAACTCATCGTCTTCGCCATCACATCCGGGCTGGCCAAGAAGGCCTACGACCACTACCGCTCGACCAGGGCGTCTTCAAGGCCGATTACAACGCGGCCACCTGGGTCGCCGCAGGCGCAACGCGCTGGTGCGTCGCCCGCCACACCCGCAGCCAACCCCACCCGCGCGTGGAATGAGTGAGTGGCTCGCATGGCCACTCTACGGTCTGGGTTGCCTGTTGCTCGTGGCAACCGCACTCCCCCTTGTGCGAAATGAAGCCTGGTGGATTCGTGTATTCGACTTTCCTCGACTTCAGATAGCGGCGCTGATCGGTGTGGTGTTGGCTGGCCTGCTCTTGGCCCACGAGGGGAGCGGGCCAAGTTTCGTCGACGCTGGCTTTCTCAGCCTGCTGGGAATCGCACTGGCCTACCAGTGCTATCGCATGTGGCCGTACACGCGGCTCGCACGAGTGCAGGTGCTGCCGAGCCTCGAGGGCTCGGCGGACAGGCGCGTGAGTCTGCTGTGCTCCAACGTGCAGATGGACAATCGCGAAGCCGCGCGCCTGCGCAGGCTCGTCGAAGACGCCAACCCTGACATCGTGCTCACGGTTGAAACAGATGCATGGTGGCAAAACGAACTGCGCGATCTGGAGCAAACCCACCCCCACACCGTGCAGCAAGCGCAGGAGAACACCTATGGGATGCTGCTGTACTCCAAGTTGCCGCTGCGCCACACCGAGGTGAAGTTCCTGGTGCAGGATGACATTCCGTCGATCCATGCCTGCGTGCAGCTGCGCAACGGCCAATCCATCGACCTGCGCTGTCTGCACCCGAGACCTCCCGCACCCGCAGAGAACGATCGCTCCACCGAGCGTGATGCCGAGCTATTGATCGTGGGGAAGGAGATCAAGGCGCGCCAGGCGCCGGTGGTGGTGCTGGGCGACTTGAATGACGTGGCCTGGTCGCATACCAACGACCTCTTCAAGAAAATCAGCGGGCTCCTCGACCCGCGGGTGGGGCGGGGCTTCTTCCACACCTTCAACGCGAAGTGGCCTCTGATCCGATTTCCACTCGATCATTGTTTTCACTCGCCGCACTTCCGGCTGGTCGACTTTCGTCGCTTGCCGGCCTGTGGGTCGGATCATTTCCCCGTCTTCGTTTGCCTGAGCTACGAGCCGGAAGCGGCCGCTGAACAACCGCATCTCAAAGCCGATGCAAAAGAGCGCGAGGAAGCCGAAGAGAAGATTGCCGAGGTGTGACCGCGCAGCTCCTTCAGCCTGCCTTGTCCGGTGCGTAGCCCAGCATGGCTTTCACTTCCAGGAACTCGCTGAAGGCATGGTCGCCCCATTCGCGGCCGTTGCCCGATTGTTTGAAGCCACCGAAAGGCGCCATCAGGTCGATGGCCGCGCTGTTGATGTTGACCTGGCCCGCACGCAAGCGCGCAGCCACCTTGCGTGTGGCCTCGGGGTCGGCGCCAGAGACATAGGCGGCCAGGCCATAAGGTGTGTCGTTGGCAATGGCCACGGCTTCATCGACCGTGTTGTAACCGAGGATGGTCAGCACCGGGCCGAAGATCTCTTCGCGTGCCACCGTCATCTGGTTGTTCACGTTGCCGAGAATCGTCGGCTTGACGTAGTAGCCGGTCTCCAGGCCCTGCGGCTTGCCGGGGCCGCCGGCCACCAGCGTGGCGCCTTCTTCGATGCCCTTGTGGATCAGCGTCTGGATCTTGTCCCACTGAGCGGCCGAGATCACCGGGCCGAGTGCCGCTCCGCTGTCGGGAGCGCCCACCGTGGTGGCTTCGGCGGCGGATTTGGCAATGGCCAGCGCCTCTGCCATGCGCGCCTTGGGCACCAGCATGCGCGTGGGTGCGTTGCACGATTGGCCCGAGTTGCCCATCACGCCACGCACACCCGCCGTCACCGCCGTCTTCAGGTCGGCGTCTTCCAGAATGATGTTGGGTGACTTGCCGCCCAGTTCCTGGTGCACACGCTTGACCGTGGGTGCGGCGTTGCGCGCCACCTCGATGCCGGCGCGCGTGGAGCCGGTGAACGACACCATGTCGACTTACGGGTGGCGGGAGAGCGCTGCGCCCACGGTCGGACCGTCGCCGTTGACCAGGTTGAAAACGCCCGCGGGCACACCGGCCGCGTGCAGGATCTCGGCCCACACATGGGCGGAGAATGGCGCGATCTCCGAGGGCTTGAGCACCATGGTGCAACCGACCGCCAAGGCCGGCGCCACCTTGCAGGCAATCTGGTTCATCGGCCAGTTCCAGGGCGTGATGAAGGCGCACACGCCGATCGGCTCTTGCACGAGCAGGGTGCTGCCACGGGCCTTGGTGAAGCTGTATTCCTTCAGCACACCGAGCGCGGTTTGCAGGTGGGCGATGCCCATCGCGGCTTGCGCATCATTCGACAGCTTCACCGGTGCGCCCATCTCTTCGGTGATGGCGGCGGCCACGTCGGCGTAGCGCTTCTTGTATTCGCCAATGATCCGTTCGAGCAGCGCCACGCGCTCGGCGACGCTGGTTTGCGAGTAGCTCGCGAAGGCCTTGCGCGCCGCGTTGACGGCGCGGTCGACATCGGCGGCCGAGCCCATGGAGATGCGGCCGGCGGACACTTCGGTGGCCGGGTTGATGACGTCGATGCTCTTCGGCACGGCGGGGTCGACCCAGCGGCCGTCGATGTAGAACTGCAGGTAGTTGCGCATGGCGGGTTGCTCCAGAAAACGGCGTCAAATGACAGCTCGTAGTATTCGAGCACAGCCCGCCATTCATTGATACACGCAAACCCTGGAGCCGGCAGGGTATGTGCCGTGGAGTGCGCCAAACAGGAGCAACAGGCGCTCCACCAGACGCTGCACGACGAAGGCCGCATCGCGGGCGATGCCGCAGAAGCGCCCCGACCCCCAGGTGTGTAGCCACGGAAGGCCGATGAAGTAGAGCCCGGGGGACACGCGTCACGCCGCGTTCGTGAACCGGATGTCCGCGACCGTTGAACACCGGCGCGTCCAGCCAGCGCAAATCTGGCGCGAAGCCAATGCACCACACCACGCTCGTGATGCCCGCACAACGCAGCGACAGCGACTCGCGCTCCTCGCCGACAGCGGCATTGCCTCGGTGGCCACACAGATTGCCGGTGAGCTCCGAGAGGTGGGAGTGGCGGCCGTGGCCGCCAGCGCGTTCTGCACCGACCGCCTTCCACCCGAGGGCCTGCGTCTGTGTCTGGGCGGCGGTCTCACGCGTGACGATTGCGGGCGTGCGTTGCAGGCCGTGGCAACGGCGTTGGGCGGCCTGTCGTCGACGCCGGGAAGTTGATGTGACTTTGTCGAACGTCTCGGGACGATCGGTTGGCGGAGAGGAGGATTGAAAAATTGAAGATCACTGCATCCGGCTCACGGCGACTCTTGACGGCCCCGCCGGATCTCCGTGCCGGCCTGCCCTTCGAGCATCGCTTCGATGTGTTCGAGCGAACCGATCAGCGCCCGCTGGCCGGTCGCCTCCGCGAACCGGCATGCCGCTTCGACCTTCGGGCCCATCGATCCCGCCGCAAACCGGTGGCGTGACAGTTCGGCCGGCGATACATGCCGGATGGCACGCTGGCCCGGCAGCCCCCAGTCGAGATAGACGGCGTCGACGTCAGTTGCGATGACCAGGCAGTCGGCGTTGAGCTCGCGAGCGAGCAAGCCGCTGCAGAGGTCCTTGTCGATCACCGCCTCGACGCCGTGGCGGTGGCCATCGGCGGCAACCGCGACCGGGATGCCCCCGCCGCCGGCGGCGATCACCAACGCCTGGTGTGCAAGCAGCCAGCGGATCGGGTCGATGCCGAGCACCCGCTGCGGCATGGGCGAGGCAACGACACGGCGGAAACCGGTCCCGTCGGCGGCAATGGCCCAGTGCTTCTCGGCCGCTGCGCGGTCGGCTTCTTCACGTGAGTAAACCGGGCCGATGGGTTTGCTGGGTGTGGCAAAGGCCGGGTCATCAAGATTGACCTCCACACGCGTCAGCAGGGTGACGACCGCTTTCCCATGCGGCAGCAGGTTGCTCAGCTCTTGTTCGAGCAGATAGCCGATCATGCCGTCGGTCTGCGCGCCCAACACGTCCAAGGGATAGGCCTCCACGGCGGTGTAGGCCGCTGATTGGAGCGACAGCAAGCCGACCTGTGGGCCATTGCCATGTGTCAGCACGAGCTCGTGCTTGAGGGCCACGCGCGCCAACTGGGCGGCGGCGATGCGCACGTTGTGAAGCTGGTTGTCGGCGCTCAGCGCCTCGCCCCTGCGCAGCAGTGCATTGCCACCCAACGCCACCACCAGCCTCATGGCAGCGCCCTCATGCCAGCGTGGCCACCAGCACGGCCTTGATGGTGTGCATGCGGTTTTCGGCCTGGCTGAAGACGATGGAGGCCTCCGACTCGAACACTTCGTCGGTGACCTCGACCTCGGTGAGACCGTAGCGTTCATGCACCTGCCGCCCGACTTCGGTTTCGAGGTTGTGAAGCGCAGGCAGGCAATGCATGAAGCGCGTGCGCGGCTTGCCAGTGGCGCGCATCAAGGCGGCTGTCACCTGGAAGGGGAGCAGCTGGTCGATACGCTGCTTCCACACACTGTCGGGCTCGCCCATGGAGACCCACACGTCGGTGTACAGGAAGTCGGCGCCGGCCACGGCCTTGAGCGGGTCGGCCTCGAGCGTGATGCGCGCACCGGTGGTGATGGCGAGTTCGCGCATCTGGGCAACCAGCTCCGCTGGAGGTTGCAGGCTCACCGGTGCGGCGATGCGCACATCCATGCCCATCTGGGTGCCACCGATCAGCAGCGAACAGCCCATGTTGAAGCGGGCGTCGCCCAGGTAGCAGAACGACATGTCGTGCAGCGGCTTTTCGCCGAACTCTTCCATCGTCAAAAGGTCGGCCAGGATCTGCGTGGGGTGCGCTTCATCGGTGAGCCCGTTCCATACCGGCACGTGCGAGAAACGGGCCAGCTCTTCGACCACGCTCTGGTGGAAACCGCGGTACTCGATGCCGTCGTACAAGCGTCCTAGCACGCGCGCCGTGTCCTTGAGCGATTCTTTGTGGCCGAGTTGCGAGCCCACGGGGTCGATGTAGGTCACGTGGCCGCCCTGGTCATGCACGGCCACCTCGAAGGCGCAACGTGTGCGCGTGGAGGCTTTCTCGAAGACCAGCGCGATGTTCTTGCCTTGCAGGCGCGGCAGCTCGTTGCCCGCGTACTTGGAGCGCTTCAGTTCCGCGGCCAGGTCGATGAGGAAGCGAATGTCGCGTGGCGCGAAGTCTTTCAGGTCGAGCAGGCTGCGGTTGCGAAGATTGAAGCTCATGGTGCAGGTTCCCGGGGGGACAGATCAGAGAGGGTCTCGCGCGATCGGGCACGACATGCAGTGGCTGCCGCCGCGCCCGCGACCCAGCTCGCCGCTCGGGATGGTGATCACCTCGATGCCCTGTTTGCGCAGCAGCGTGTTGGTGTAGGTGTTTCGGTTGTAGGCCATCACCAGGCCTGGCGCCAGGGCCAACAGGTTGTTGCCGTCATCCCATTGCTCGCGTTCGGCTGCGTAGGCATCGCCGCCGGTCAGCACGGTGCGCAGGCGGGGCAGGCCAAGCGCTTGTGCCACCACCTCGACGAAGGGCAGGGCTTCTTCGTGCACATCGAGCATGCCATCGCGGGGCCCGGGGCGCAGGCTGAAGCTGCGTATCGTGTTGACCACGTCTGGAAAGATGGTGACGAGGTCGCTGTCGCAAAAGGTGAACACGGTGTCGAGGTGCATGGCCCCACGAGACTTCGGCATCTGGGCGGCAATGACGCGGCTGGCCGCACCGCGCGCAAACAACGCACGGGCCAGCTGGCTCACCGCTTGTGGCGACGTGCGCTCGCCCATGCCGATGAGCACCACCCCCCGGCCGAGCGGCATCACGTCACCGCCTTCAAGTGAAGCCTGGCCGTGATCCCCATCCGGGTCGCCCCACCACTCGGTGACGCGGCCCGCGAAGGCCGGATGAAAGCGGTAGATGGCGGTGGCGAGCAAAGTCTCCTGGCGGCGGGCGGGCCAGAACATCGGGCTCAACACCGCGCCGTCACCGATCCAGCAGCTGGTGTCGCGGGTGAAGAGGGTGTTGGGCAGGGGCGGCATCAGGAATTCGGGGGGTGCGGCGCACCGCGCCACCAGGCCTACGGGCTCGAACGGAAGCTCGCCCCGCACAACGCCACCGATCAGGTGTTCAGCCAGCCTGGCTGGCGGCAATGACTCGAGCCAGCTTCGCAGCGCGACGGCGTCTTCGGCGTCGATGAAGCCGATGCCGAGCTTGCGATCCAGCACCCAGCTGCGCGCGGTGGCATCAGCCACCACGGTGGCCAGCAGCTCGTGCATGTCGAGCACCTCCACACCGCGCTCGACCATCGCATTGACGAACGCATAGTGGTCGTTCTTGGCCTGCGTGACCCACATCACGTCGTCGAACAAAAGGTCACGGCAGTTGGCAGGCGTGAGCCGCATCTGCGCCAAACCGGGCCGGCACACCATCACCTTGCGCAGGCGGCCGACTTCCGAATGAACGCCGAATGCGGTGTCGATGTTGATTGACTTGCGGCTGACGGGTGCCGCGTTCACAGGGTGAGACCACCGGTGGCGAGCAGGTAGGCGGCAGCCAGTGCCATCAGCAGCAGCGCTGCGAGGATTGCCATCTCGTAGCCCTTGAACGCGCGCTGTGCACGTTGCTTGCGCGCCCACAGGTACACCATCGCGCCCGGTGCATAGAGCACAGATGCGAGCAGCAGGTACTTGAGGCCCGCGGCATACAGCAGCCACATGCAGTAGACAGTCGCCAAGCCCGCAATCGGCAGATCAGCTCGGCGCTGGGTACCTGCTGCGCCTTCGCCACGCCATGAGATCACGAGCCCGTAGACGGCGCTGAAGAGGTAGGGCAGCAGGATCATCGCCGTGGACAAGGAGATGAGCGCCAGATACGAAGCCTTGGAGAACAAGGTCACCAGCAAGAACAATTGAACCATGCCGTTGGTGAGCCACAGCGCGTTGGCGGGCACGCCTTGTGGGTTCTGGCGCGCAAGCCATTTGGGCATCACGCCGCCCCCTGCCGGCGTGAAGAGCGACTCGGCAGCGAGCAGCATCCAGGCCAGGAAGCCACCGCCGACAGAGACGATCAGCCCCACATAGATCAGCACCGCACCCCAGGTGCCGACGATGCTTTCCAGCACCCCTGCCATCGACGGGTTCTTCAGTTGCGCAAGCTGCGGTTGCTGCAGCACGCCCAGTGAGAGCAGCGACACACCCATCAACAGCAGCAAGGTGATGACAAAGCCAACGATGGTGGCGCGACCCACGTCTTCGCGGCGGCGTGCTCTCGCCGAGTAGACGCTCGCGCCTTCGATGCCGATGAAGACCCACACCGTGACCAGCATGGTGCTGCGCACCTGATCCAGCATGGGCCCGAGCTTGGGCGCGCCCCAGAAATCGAAAGCGAAGGTCTTGGTCTGAAATGCCAGCGCGACCACCGCGATGAACAGAAGCAGCGGCAACACCTTGGCCAAGGTGGCGACCGCATTGAGCAGCGCCGCACCGCGGATGCCCCTCAGCACCAACAGGTGAACTGCCCACAGCGCCACCGAAGCGCCCGCGATGGCCACTGCCGTGTTGCCGTCGCCGAAGGCGGGGAAGAAATAGCCGAGTGCGCCGAATGCCGCAACCAGGTAGCCGACGTTGCCAATCCAGGCGCTGACCCAGTAGCCCCACGCGGCGTTGAAGCCGACGTACTCGCCGGCCGCAGCCTGCGCATAAGCGTAGACGCCGTTGTTCAGGTCGGGCTTGCGCATGGCGAGGGACTGATACACCAAGGCGAGCGCCAGCATGCCCACCCCGGTGATCAGCCAGCCGATCAGAATCGCCCCGGTGCCCGCACCCGCCGCCATGTTCTGCGGCAAGCCGAAAATGCCGCTGCCGAGGATGGAGCCCACGACCAGGGCGACCAGCAGGCTGAGTGGCAGCCGGCTGGACGCCACTCTGCCCCGCACCGGTGCGGCTGGCGGCGCCACTGCAGTGGGAAAGGTTCTGGTGAGGGCCATGAGCGTGAACTCCGTGAGTGAAGGCGGGGCGCAGTGCATGCTAGGAGCGCGACTCTCGGCGGGTGTTGATCTTCATCAAAGCGCCGATTGACACCCCTCAAGCATTGCGGCCCTGACTTGCCCGATGCTTGCCAGGACGATCGCGCTGGACCAGATGGATACGCTGTTGCAAACGGTGGCCTGGAGCTGACGAGGTCGAAGCTATTCCAGATCGCCTACCCCACCCGCGCGGCGGTCGCACAGTGATGCTGGCCGACCCTTCGGTCGTGAACAGAAACGAGGTCGCGAAAGCGCTCGAAACCCCTGGCTGTGGGCCGCCATCGCGCCGTCGGTGGTGTGGCAGATGGCGGTCGTGCATCTGGGCTTTCTCAACCTCGCCTTCGGCACGGTGCCGCTGAACTTGGAGCGGTGGCCGCTGTGCGCGGCCGTGGCCGCGAAGCCGTGCTGCTGGCTGAATCGTCGATCTCCGCGACGCTCGTCGTCTGGGGCATGAAAGCCATCGTTGGCCGGGCCCGACCTGCCTTGTGGGAGGCGCAGTGGTGCTGGGGTTCCAGCTTCTCCAGCGGGCACACCCTGAGCACCGCCGCCTTCTCGAGCGCCGCCGCCTTGTGCGTGGCGCGCATCTGACCTCGCGCCGGCACCCCCGCAATGACGCTGGCTTGTTGTGCGGACGGGCCCGGTCGCGATTCAATCTCGAGCCCGGTGTGGAGGCCGACGTGGTGATGGTGTCTGATCTCCTCGGTGCCTTGATGCGCAGCAATTTTGACGTTCGCGCAGGTTTCCAGGGTCAGAACTTCCCCGGGCGCAATACCTCGACGTCGCCGACGTACATCACCATGGAGTAGTTGTCGTAGTAGCGCTCGCGAAGTGCCTTGCAGATGACAAGGGCCGTGTCGGCGTCACAAAGCACTTCGATGCGAATGTTGGCGTGTGGCACCCAGGCGGCGTCGCGCCTGCCGTGGCTGCCCTTGCCGCGTGCGTCGGTGATCGTGTAGCCGCGGGCGCCAAGGGTCTCGATGTCGCTGACCAGCGTGTCCTCCAGGGCCGCTTCGGTCACGATCGTCAGCAGCTTGCGAGCGGTCAGTTCCATGTGGTCAGACTCCGGCGTGGTGGAGGTATTGTGCGCACCGGTGGTACAGCGGAATGCCCACGATGAGGTTGAATGGAAAGGTGATGCCGAGCGCCGCGCCGATCGACAGCGCCGGGTTGGCCTGTGGCACAGCGATGCGCATCGCCGCCGGTGCCGCGATGTAGGAGGCGCTTGCGTACAGCGTGGCCAGCAAGGTGATGCCCCCCACCGACAGCCCCAGCAGCAGGCCGGTGATGAGCCCCAGCCCCGCGGCTGCCAGCGGCATCAGGGTGGCAAACACGACCAGGAACCAGCCCGCGCGGCGCAGGTCGCCGATGCGGCCAGCGGCCACCAGCCCCATCTCCAGCAAGAAGATCGCGAGCAGCCCTTTGAACAGGTCGAAGAACAGGCGGTCGAGCGGCGCGATGCCGTTGGGGCCGGCGAACCATCCGATGGCCAGCCCGCCCAGCAACAGCACGATGCTCTTGCCCGCGAAGACCTCGTGCAGCACCTTTGTCCAGGGCGTGCCTTGCTCACCGCGCCGAGCCAGCATCACGCCGATCACCAGCGCGGGAAACTCGAGCAGCACCAGGAACACCGTCATGAAGCCCTCTGCCGCCTCGCCGAGCCGCGCCAGGTAGGCGGAGCCAACCGCAAAGGTGACCACACTGACCGACCCGTAGTGTGCAGCGATCGATCCTGAATCGGCGGGCGACAGCTTGCCGATGTGGCGCAGGATCGGGAACGCGACCAACGGGATCAAGGCGCCCACCACCACCACCACAAGCGCGGGCATGGCGACATCGAGCAGCGGATAGCGCGCCAACTCGACGCCGCCCTTCATGCCGATGGCGAGCAGCAGAAAGATGCTCAAGGACTCATAGAGGACGCCGGGGATCTTGAGGTCCGAGCGAACGAAGCCGGCGATCGCGCCGAGCAGAAAGAACAGGATGACGGGTTCGAAGAAGCTCATCGCCGACGATGGGCGCGCTCAGCCATCAACGCACGATCAGCACGGGCCGCGCAGCCAGGTGCAAGACCTTGGAGGCCACCGAGCCCAGCAACAGGGATTCGGCGGCGGTCAACCCGTGCGAACCGATGGCGATGCCGCGGCTGCCCAGCGCATCGGCCATGCCTGCAATCTCTGGCGCCGCCTCGCCCAGGATCGCGTGCAGGCGCCAGCGGATCGATGCCGCGTCGAGCAAGCCGCGCGCCCGGGCCGTGGCTGCCCAGCCGCGTCGTGGCAACTCGGTCTCTGCGGCTTCTTTCACGAGCCAGGGCTGCACGTGCACGAGGTCGACTTCGTTGTCGCGCCCCAGCGCCACCAGGTCGGCCACCTTCGCGAGGGTACGCAACGAGCACTCGGAGCCGTCAATCGCCACCAGCCAGCGCCCGCCGGCGGGGTTGTCCCAGGCACCGGCCCCGGCGCTGCGCCAGGTGACAGCCACAAGCCGCCCGATGTCGTCGCGTCGTTCGAGGGTCGGCGGTGGAGCGGCGTTTTGCGTTTCAGGCAGGGTCATGCAGCACTCACTGAAGGTTTGCGGCTCGACAGCTTCAGGCTGAGGACCACCGAGATCAGGATGATCGAGCCCACGATGCCCAGCGACCACTGGATCGGCATGTGGAACCACGGCATGGCCAGCATCTTTCCGCCGATGAACACCAGCACCAAAGCCAGGCCGTACTTCAGCAGGTGGAATCGATCGGCCATGTCGGCGAGCAGGAAGTACATCGCGCGCAGCCCCATGATGGCGAAGATGTTGGAGGTGAAGACGATGAACGGATCGGTCGTCACCGCGAAGATCGCTGGAATGCTGTCGACCGCGAACACCAGGTCGCTGGCCTCGATCAGGATCAACACCAGGAACATCGGCGTGGCGTAACGCAGCCCGTTGATGCGCACGAAGAAAGCCTCACCGTGAAAGCCCGGGGTGATGCGCATGTGGCCGCGCAGCCAGCGCAGCAAGGGGTTCTTTTCCAGGTCGGGCTGGTGTTCAGCGAAGACCAGCATCTTGATGCCGGTCACCACCAGGAACAGGCCGAACACATACAGAATCCAGGCGAACTCCGACACCAGCCACACGCCGGCCAGGATCATCCCTGCGCGCATGATGATCGCGCCCAACACACCGTACAACAGCACGCGGCGCTGCAACTCCGGCGGCACTGCGAAGTAGGTGAAGATCATCACGAACACGAACATGTTGTCCACCGACAAAGACTGTTCGATCAGGTAGCCAGCGAGAAACTCCAGCGCCTTGGTGTTGGCGATCTCGCGGCCCGCGGTGCCGTCCAGGTACCACCACAACAAGGCACCGAACGTGAGGGCCATGGCCACCCAGGCCAGGACCCAGCTCGCGGCTTCCTTGACCGACACGCGGTGGGCCTTGCGCCCGCCGAGCACGAACAAGTCCAGGGCCAGCATGGCCAGCACGAAGATGATGAAGCCGGCCCACATCGGGCCGGTGGCGAAGGATTCGATATTCACAAACAGTCTCTCATCAACTGGGGCGTTGTTGTCAGCGGTTCAGCGCAGCGCGGCGATCATCGAGCTGGCTGGATCCACCGTGTGCCGCGGGGAGCCACCTGGAAATCGAGGCCGTACAGCAGGGGTTCAAGGAGTGCCTGCTCATCGGGGTCAAGGCCCCAATGGTCAATGGCGGCGAGCATGACGAAGGATTCGCCGTCGTCGATGTGTCCGTCTGCGTTGACCGCAGCTGCACAAAGGCGTAGCACCAGACGTTGCAGCGTCACGTTGTCTACATCGCCGAGCAGCCGCTTGATCATTCGAGAGTCGATGAGGCAGTCCGCGCCCTGCGTTGCCGACGCCAGCAAGTCGGCGCACAAGCCGTGGACAACGTCATGCCATTCCTGCTGCGTGAGGCCCAGTTGTTCGTGAGCCCGCATCGCTTCGAGAACTGCAACCTCGGAGGGCTTGACCTCGCCGCTCGAAATGAGTGCCAACGCGACGATGCGGGCCGCAGCGTGCGGGCTGTTGCGGGCATAGCGACGGGTGGAAGACGAATGTTTGTTCATGATGAATCCTTGAAAGTGGCCGGATGAGGGCCCGGTTGATTGATGGGCTGGAGGATCGATGTCCGGTGACGAAGGCTCCTCGGGAGCGTGCGGGGCGGTGTTCGACCGCCTGCCATGTCAGCCAAGCCAAACTGCGGTGCTGGCCATCATTCCGGCTACGCCGAACGCGGCCATCAGCTTGGCGTCACGCCGGTTGTGGCTGACGTACTCTCGCAGGGCACCCAGCAAAATCACTGCCGCCAGCGCGGCCATCGGTACATAGTCAGACATGCTTGACTCTGCCTTTCGAGAGTTCCGGTGGCAGCATCCAGGGCTGCAAACCCCACTGCTCGACCGCCACCCTGAGCACGATTGCCTCGCCCTCGACAACATGACCGTCTGCTTCGATGACGGCAGCGCAGAGACCCAGCACCTTGAGACGCAGCTCGGAGTCGTCGATCTCGGCCATCAGTTCGGCCAGCGGTCGAGGGTCGATGTGGCACGCGGCCATTGCGACGATGCAGGCGGCTGCCTGCGGACTGTTGTTCGGGTAGGTACGCATGGGGTGTACTTCTGTTGTAGGCGTCGAGGTGATCAGTCGAAGATGTCGCTCAGCCACGATTTCCGGCGGCCGCCGTGATGGACGCGGCCGCCGCGGTAGTCCGAATCCACGAAGTCGGGCTGCGCTCGTGAGGCTGCAGGGCAGGTCGGGCACTTCATGGTTTTCTCCTTAAGAACATTGATTCATGCGGCCGGCCGAAGCCGATCAGCGCCAGCAGGCAGCTGAACAGGTGGTCGATCGACACCTGCAGACTCGAAGGGCGTGAGGCCGGCGGCAACGCTGAACTCATCGGGCAGCGACGAGGTGGCGTCGCCACGACCATGCCGCCTGCCGACGCGTGATCGGTCGAGATGCTTGACAACCACCCGGCCGACCCGATCCGCCGCGCGAGCAATCACGCCGTACATATCGAGCCCGATGTCTTCGATGACGGCCATGGGCGCATCGAGCAGATAGACCTGAATGCGGCAGAACTTGTCGACGCCGCCGCGTGGGCCATTCTTGTCGCCCAGACGCACGACGACGCGCTGGATGCGGTCGCTGCGGCGCGTCAACACAAATTGCAACCGGCGTTTAGCGTGGTCGGACAGTGCACGCGTGAGCGGGAAATCCTGGCTCTGGATACTGACGTTCATTTGCATCCTTTTGGGCCGCCTGGTGTGGCGACATCCCTAATCTAGGGGCGCACGCCATGTGTGTAAATTCGAAAGATATACGCATACCATTCGAAAAAAACTGAGGATCAATCGATGAACTACAAGCACCTCCACTACTTCATGCAGGTGGCGACGTCGGGCAGCGTGACGCTCGCGAGCGAGCAGTTGCACGTGGCACCTCAGACCATCAGTGGACAGATTCAAACGCTCGAAGAAGCGCTGGGCAGTGCGCTGTTTGCCAAAAGCGGGCGAGGCTTGGTGCTCACGGAAGCAGGACGCTTGGCGCTGGGCTATGCCGAAGAGATCTTCTCGATGGGTGCCGAGCTCGAGGAGGCGGTGCGCGAACACCCGAACAAGGGGCGCATGCTGGAGTTCAGGGTGGGGGTGGCTGACGCGGTTCCGAAGTCGATTGCCTACCGGCTGATCGAGCCAGCAACCGAACTGCCGGAGCCGGTTCGAATCGTGTGCCGGGAGTGGAAGCTCGACAGCCTGCTCGCCGAACTTGCGTTGCACCGGCTCGACCTGGTGATCTCGGACGCTCCGATTCCGTCCACAGTCAGTGTGCGCGCCTTCAGCCATCAGCTCGGGGCGTCGGCGGTGAGCTTCTTCGCTACGCCCGCCTTGCTCAAGGCCCACAAAGGGACTTTTCCAAGCTGTCTCGACGGTGCCCCGATGCTGATGCCGAGTGAGCACTCGGCGGTTGGGAAGCGTCTGCGGGCGTGGTTTCAGTCACGCTCGCTGCACCCGCGAGTGGTCGGAGAGTTCGACGACAGTGCGCTGGCCAAGGAATTCGGTCGTCACGGCGCGGGCATCTTCGTCGGTCCCGCGGTGCTGTCGCGCGAGATCGCGAAGCAATTCAACGTGAAGGCCTTGGGCGTCGCAACCGAGGTGATGGACGAGTTCTTCGCCATCTCGGTCGAACGACGCATCACGCATCCCTGCGTTGTCGCAATCACCCAGACGGCGCGAAACGAGTTGTTCGCAATGCCCTCCAAAGCAACACGCGCCCGTCGTACTGCGCCACGGTGACGCGCCGCACGGGGCGCCAATTTGATGTGGATCAAGGGTTCGCCGTGATGCCCTCGTAGTATGAGATTCAGGTCATCCGAACTCAACATGCCTGATGCGCTGATACGGAGCATCGCGCTCCGCGATTCGGCGCTCGCCTCTGTCGTGCTGGAGTCAGACGCACCGACGCTATCCCGCAGGAAGCGGCGCCATGCCGGGGCACTACCCCGATGCACATCCGTTCATATCCCCTTGACCAGGAGTTACCCATGAAACTCATTCACCCACTCGCGCTCGCCCTCATCACCGTTGGTGCAACCGCCCGGGCCGCACCCGACGATGAGCACACGCCGACGTGAATTACGTTGCCGGCAGCGCGACCGTGCACCACCACGAAGCGAAGACCACGCTGGAAAAAATTCGGCAACGCGTGGCGAGTGGTGGCTACCACTGCCGCGGCGAACTGGTTCCGGCGCATGTCTGTGACCCGGGGGACAAGGGGCCGAAGGTGCTTGTTCGAACCGAACATGTCGGCCATGCCGGTCATGTGATGATCCCAGCGCGCACGCAGGCGAAAGCGGTGCTGATCTGCCTGCTGATGGCAGATCGGGCCGTGGAGATCGTTACTGACCGCGGGATCGATGCCAAGGTGGAGGGTCTACCGGTGTGGCCGCCTCCCCCCCCACAGCCCCACCAGCCAGCGGGTTCACGCCGATGAGTCGATGTGATGAGCGCCCCCGGCACCCAGCGACACGTCTTGAGTCGGTGCTGAGTGCAGCGCCGGAAATCGATCTGGTGGTGTTCGCGTTGCTTCTCAACTTTCCTTGGGAGGTCTTGCAGGCACCCTTGTTTGAAGGCATGGCCACTGCGCCTCATTCCGCCGTCGTCGGCGCCTGTTTGCAAGCCACGTTGGGGGACGCTGCGATCATGTTGTTTGCTCATGCAAGCGTCGCGTCCGTCACGCGGCGGCGGCGCTGGTTGCTCGTGCCGTCACGCTGCGAATGGGCCGGGTTCATCGCGGTGGGCGTTGCGATGACAACAGTGATCGAGTGGCTGGCCACGCGAGGGCACTGGGCCCAAACCTGGGCTTACTCGGCCGAGATGCCGGTGCTCCCGGGAATCGAGATCGGCCTCTCACCCTTGCTGCAGTGGGTGGTCGTCCCGCCCATGGCACTTTGGTTCGTGCGGCGGCTTTCGGCGCAGCCCGGTGCGCGGAAACCGCCAGAAGCGTCACCGCGTTGATGGCATGCGCAATGTGTTGGCGACCTGTAGCTGGCGACCAGCGCCAGCTTCGCGGTGGGCGTCACTTCGCCGCTGCCCTTTGTCTTGCCGTGGTCGATGGTGTTGCCGGTTGTGGCGGTGGCGGCGAAGTCGATGTCGATGTCGTGGTCGTGGTCGTGGCGCCGCCGCCGCCACCACCCATTGTTCGACCGAGCGGGCGAGCTCGTGTCAGCCAGCGAAACCGCCTGCATCACCATTTTTCCTTGAAGGGCTAAGGCTCGCTGCTGAATCGCCCTTTGCGTTTGGCGCTGCAGGCGCATCACTAGAATGCTCGCCATGCGCCGCTGGATTGCCCTTTTCCTCGTGATGATCCTCCTCCCTTGGCAGGCCGTGGCTTGGGGCTCGACCTCTCTGACCCGGGACGGCGGCGCCGATGAACGCCACGTGGTGGCGCACTGGTCTGGCGAAGCTCACCATCACCATGCTGATCATGATGGCGACATACATCAGGACGATTCGGAAGAATCCATCCAGCACGTTGTCCACACTGATGCACACCTCAACCCCGTGGCGGTCTTGCCGCTGAGCATCGATTGGGTGGCCGTGGCCGCTCAGGCCGTCGATACCGGTACCTACCAGAGCCAACCACTCGCACCCCCGTTCCTCGAAGGACCACGACGACCTCCCAGGTTGTCTTGCTGATCCCCTGATCGGCCCGGCGCACGCAGCAGCGCGCCGGAACTGTGTGGTCGCAGCTGCCCGCAGCTGCATGTGCGGCGAACTCGAACTTGAAAACTCATCGTTGGGCTGCGCCTTGGCTTCTTGCCGGCGCAACGGCCTGTGCCTCCGTCATGGCACAAAGTAACTCGCCCCCTGCCGTGGCTGCGCAGGGCCCTTCCTTGGCGCAGGCCGTGGAGGCCGCGTGGCAGCGCGCTGTCGCTTCGCAAGAGGCGCGGGGCCAGGAGCAGATCGCGGTGGCGAGGCAGTCCGCCGCGTCGGCCTGGACGCCCAAGGCGCCTAGCGCAGAAGCGGCACGGCGCAACGGCCGGTTCGGTGCCAGCGAAACCGAACTTGGCATCTCCGTGCCGCTGTGGGTGCCCGGCCAACGCTCGGCACTGCAAACGGCTGCCAGCGCCGACCTTGCGGTGGCGCGCGCAGCGCAGCGCGCCGCTCGCTGGCGCGTCTCCGGTGAGGTGCGCGAGGCGGCCTGGGCGTTGACGGCGCTCGACGCCGAGCTTGCTGCTGCGCGAGAACAACTGCGTCACCTTCAATCGCTCAGCGTGGACGTCGACCGCCGCGTGCGCGCGGGGGACTTGGCGCGAGCCGATGCGCTCGTCGCTCGCGCCGAGGCGCTCAACGTGGAGGCCGCCATGAACGATCTGCAGCAACGCATCGCCAGCGCAAGGGCGCAATGGGAGTCGTTGACCGGCCTCGCTGTGGTGGGTGACCCGAACGAGCCTGCGAGCATGACCTCCGCCCCCGATCATCCCGAACTGGCGCTGGCCGAGCGCGAAGCCGAGCGGGCACAGGCCATGCTCGAAAGCCAGCGCCGATCAAGACGTGATTCACCCGAGGTGGCGGTGAGCTGGAAGCAGGAACGCCCTGGCGACCAGCAGGCGCGCCAGGACAGCGTGGGCATTGCCCTGCGCCTTCCTTTCGGTGCCGATGCCGAACGCAGCCCCCAGGAGGCCGTGGCGCTGGCCGCTGTAGAAACCGCGCGCATTCACTCTGAGCGCCTGGCGCAGCGTCACGCGCTCGAGTTGCGCACGGCCCGGCAAGCTGTCGTGTCGGCAGAGCAGCAGCTTGCCAGTGCGCAGGCGCGGTCCGAACTTCTGCAAGAACGAGCCCAGCTGCTGGACAAATCTTTTCGTGCCGGCGAGACAGCCTTGCCCGACTTGCTGCGTGCGCTGGACGTCAGCTCACAAGCCGTCGGCGCCTTGGCCCGGCAACGCGCCGCGCTCGGGCTCGCGCGCGCTCGGCTTCAACAATCCCTCGGGGTCACACCATGAATCTCATTGCACGTGCGTCGCGCACGATCATCAAGTTGCTCTGCCTCATGGCCATGGCCACGCCTGCCCTCTCTGCGCCGGGTGCACATGGCCCGAATGGCGAACACCTGGATGGGCCGGCCACCGCGACGGGCGGCACCGATGCCGCGCCGAAGATGGAGGCCAAGTCGGAAGACTTCGAGCTGGTGGCCACGCTGAGTGGGGGCGAGCTGTCGATCCTGATCGATCGGTACCAGACCAACGAGCCCGTGCTCGACGCAAAGCTGGAACTCGAGTCCGGCGGGCTCAAGGCGATCGCAAAGTTTCACGCCGACCACGGTGACTATGCGGTCGACGACCCGGCGCTGCTCAAAGCCTTGAGCCAGCCGGGGGCCCACCCGCTGCTCATTACCTTGATCGCCGGCAAGGAGAGCGATTTGCTGGAAGGCACCCTCAACGTCAGCACAACAGCAGACGACGGCGACCACGGACACACCCAGGGGAACGGCGTTTGGGCACGCTCCGCGTGGATTGCCGGCAGCTTGGCGCTGCTGGGCGTCGGAGCCGTTCTATGGCAACGGCGCCGCGCGCGGCAGACCACGCTGGAGGTGTCGCCATGACGCGCCTGTCTCACGTGAGAACTGCTGCGGCGCTGCTGTGGGTCAGCGGTTTCCTCGCTAGTTTTGCCCAAGCCGCGCCTGGCGCGCATGGCCCGAATGGCGAACACCTCGATGGGCCCAGCGGAACGTCCCGCGCAGCGGGGTTGATGCGCTTGCCCGATGGTAGTGTCAATGCACCCAAGCTGGCGCAGCGCCGCATGGGCATACGAACCCAACTGGCGCCCGTGACGGCCGCCTCGGCAAGCGTGCAGCTGCCCGGGCAGGTGATGATCGACCCCAACGCCGGTGGTCGGGTGCAGGCGGTGTATGGGGGGCGAATCGAACCCGGACCGAAGGGCTTGCCGGTGGCCGGCGAGGCGGTGCGCAAAGGCCAGGTTCTGGCCTACCTGCGATACCAATCAGAGCCTTTTGCAGAAGCCAACCAGCAGTCGGAGGCCTCCGAGCTGCGTGCCAGCCGGATCACCGCAGAGCAGCGCGTGAAGCGCCTCGAATCGCTTGAAGGCACCGTGCCGACCAAGGACATCGAGGCCGCCCGCACCGAGCTCGCGAGCTTGCGCCAGCGCGAGGCCACGGTCGGCGGGAGCATCCGCTCGCGCGAAACCCTGGTCTCACCTGTCTCGGGCGTCATCGCCCAGGCGAATGCGCTCAACGGCCAGGTGGTCGATGCCAAAGACGTGCTGTTCGACATCATCGATCCACAACGGCTGATGATCGAGGCCACCACGGCAGATGCGGCACTGGCCGCGAAGATCGCTTCGGCCACGCTGGCGGGCGTGGAGGGCGTGACGCTGCGTGTGGTGGGCGCCGCGCGCACGCTGCGCGATGGGCGCATTCCGATCACCTTTCGTGCACAGGCCAAAGGGGCCCAAAACCTGGGCCTTGCGGTCGGCCAATCGGTCACCGTGCTCGCCCTGACCCAGGAGCAGTTGCAAGGCGTGGTGCTGCCCGCCGAGGCCCTGGTGCGCAACAGCGCCAATGAGACCGTGGTCTACATCAAACTCAGTGCCGAACGCTACCTGCCTCAGCCGGTCACCGTGCAGCCGCTCGATGCCAAGACGGTGCTGGTGACCAAGGGCCTCGCGGCCGACAACCGGGTTGTGGTTCAAGGCGCGTCCTTGCTCAACCAGATCCGCTGAAAGCGCGACCATGTTCAATTGGATCGTTCGCTACAGCCTGCACAACCGGCTCTTCGTGCTGGCTGCCGCCGCGCTGCTGCTGGCCTATGGCGCATTCACGGCCTGGCGCACGCCGGTCGATGTGTTCCCCGATCTCAACAAGCCCGTCATCACGGTCTTGACGGAAGCAGGGGGCATGGCACCGGAAGAGGTGGAGCAGCTCATCACCTTTCCCATCGAGACCGCGCTCAACGGCATGCCGGGTGTGACGCGCGTGCGCTCGACCTCCGGAGTGGGCTTGTCGATTGCTTATGCCGAGTTCGACTGGGGCACCGACATCTACCGCAATCGCCAGCTGGTCTCGGAGCGACTGGCCCTGACCCGAGAGCAATTGCCGGACGGCATCTCGCCGATCATGGGCCCGGTGTCTTCGATCATGGGCGAGATCATGCTCATTGCGCTGCCGCTGCAAACCGGTGAGCAGGCCGCGTCACCGATGCAAGCGCGCGAGTACGCCGACTTCGTGTTGCGCCCCCGTCTCTTGTCCATCGCCGGCGTGGCCCAGGTGATTCCGATTGGCGGCGACGTGCGCCAACTTCGCGTCGAACCCGATCCGGCGCGCATGGCGCAACACGGCATCACGTTGAGCCAGATCGAGCAGGCGCTGCGGGGTTTTGCGTCGAATGCCGGCGGCGGCTTCATCGATCAGCACGGCCGGGAGTACCTGATCCGCCACCTGGCGCGCACCAACCGCGTCGAAGACCTGCAGGGCCTGGCCGTCGCCTGGAAGAACGGCGGGCCCGTGCGCCTGGAACAAGTCGCCACCGCGCGCTTTGCACCCGCCATGAAGCGCGGTGATGCGGGCTACAACGGCGCACCGGCGGTGATGGTCAGCGTTCAAAAACAACCGGCCGCCGACACAGTTCGGCTCTCGCGCGACATCGAAGCCGCACTCGAGGAGCTCAAGCAAGGCATGCCCAAGGGCATGGCCGCGCCCAAGGTGCTCTTTCGGCAGGCCGATTTCATCAAGGCCTCTCTCGACAACGTGACCGGGGCGCTGCGAGACGGCGCCATCATGGTCGCGATCGTGCTGTTTGCGTTTCTGTTGTCGGCCCGCACCACCTTCATCTCGTTGGTGGCGATCCCGCTGTCGCTGGCGGTGACGGCCGTGGTGTTTCGCTGGCTCGATCAATCGATCAATGTGATGACGCTGGGCGGCCTGGCCATCGCCATCGGCGAGCTGGTCGACGACGCGGTGGTCGGTGTGGAGAACATCGTTCGAAGGCTGCGGCAGAACCGGGCTGCCGAGGCACCGCTGGGCGTTTCCGAGGTGGTGTGGAAAGCCAGCGTCGAAGTGCGCTCGGGCATCCTCTACGCCACTGCCATCGTGGTGCTGGTGTTTGTGCCGCTGTTCGCGTTGCCCGGCATCGAAGGGCGCTTGTTCACACCGCTCGGCATCGCCTACATCGTGTCGATCCTTGCGTCGATGGTGGTGTCGGTGACGGTGACGCCGGTGTTGTGCGTTTACCTTTTGCCCAAGATGAAGCGGCTGGACCACGGCGACAGCCCGCTGGTCGGCTGGCTCAAGCGCCAGGACGCGCGGCTCCTGGGTTGGTCGCTCCCGCGTGCGAAGGTGATCCTCGCGACCGGTGGGGTGGCCGTGGTGATCGCGGCTGCGACCATTCCGTTCTTCCCGCGCACCTTCCTGCCCGCGTTCAACGAGGGCTCCCTGGTGCTGTCGCTGATGTTCAACCCGGGCACCTCACTCGCCGAAGCGAACCGCATGGGC